>NZ_JBEOWS010000398.1:0-8321 GCF_040296125.1 Streptomyces sp. NPDC002265
CCCGGGCCCAATGGAGCCCAGTATCCAGGGCGGGCGGCCTTCGCGGGGGGTGAAGCCGTCCGCGACTTCGCGGGCGACGCGGGCGCCCGCCTCGGACAGCTCGTACACGCGGTCGGCGATGTCGTACTCGCCGAGCGCGGAGTGGTTGGCGCCGAACGTGTTCGTCTCGACGCAGTCGACGCCCACGGAGAAGTAGGCCTCATGGACCGAACGGACGATGTCGGGCCGGGTCACATTGAGGATCTCGTTGCAGCCCTCGAGGTTCTGGAAGTCCTCGAGCGTGGGCTCCTGGGCCTGGAGCATGGTGCCCATGGCTCCGTCGGCGACCACCACACGGGTGGCGAGGGCCTCGCGGAGCGCGGACACACGGGTCCGGCTGTCGGCGGAAAGGGTCGGCGGCACAGAGGCCATGAAGGGGCTCCCTTTTGGTGCGACGGCTGTCGGCTTTGCGCCGCCCCGGGAGTACCGGGTGGGGTCCCTGGGCGGGCGCACCCCGTCAGGGTATCCGGGACCGGGGGCTTATGGTCGGGGCGTCCACGAGGCGGACGAGGATGGCGTGCGGGCCACGGCCGGGGGGCGCGTGACGCAACAGGTACCGACGGACCATTGGCGGGACGTCCGCCTGGACCGGTAGTGTTCGGCATTGCCGAACGTTGGCAGTTTAAGGCCGCGCATTGTCGGTCATGGGGACGGAGGCAGGACGGCGATGGCACGGAACATCCAGTCGCTCGAACGGGCGGCCGCGATGCTGCGGCTGCTCGCGGGCGGCGAGCGGCGGCTCGGCCTGTCGGACATCGCCTCGGCGCTCGGCCTCGCCAAGGGCACCGCGCACGGCATTCTGCGCACGCTCCAGCTGGAGGGTTTCGTGGAGCAGGACGAGGCCTCCGGGCGCTATCAGCTGGGCGCCGAGCTGCTGCGGCTGGGCACCACCTATCTCGACGTGCACGAACTGCGGGCGCGGGCGCTGGTATGGACGGACGACCTGGCCCGTTCCAGCGGGGAGAGCGTGCATCTGGGGGTCCTGCACCAGCAGGGCGTACTGATCGTGCATCACGTCTTCCGGCCGGACGACAGCCGGCAGGTGCTGGAGATCGGGGCCATGCAGCCCCTGCACTCCACCGCGCTCGGCAAGGTGCTGTCCGCGTACGACCCGGTGGCGCACAGCGAGGCCATGGAGGCCGACCGCAAGCCGTTCACGGAGCGGACCGTGTGCGAGTCGGTGGAGTTCGAGCAGGTCCTCGACGTGACGCGGGCGCGGGGGTACGCGGCCGATGTCGAGGAGACCTGGGAGGGCGTCGCGTCGATCGCCGCGCCCATCCACGACCGGCGGCGGATGCCGGTCGGCGCGGTCGGCATCACCGGGGCCGTGGAGCGGCTGCGCCGGGACGGGGAGCTGCGTCCCGAGCTGATCGCGGCGGTGCGCGACTGCGCCCGCGCGGTGTCGCGGGACCTGGGCGCCGCCCGCTTCTGAGCCGGCGCGGGCCCGCGCAGCCCCGCGACCCCGTGCGACCCCGCACGCCCGCACGCCCGCACGCCCATCACCTTCAGACCCTCAGGGCCTCAGGGCCTCAGGGCCTCAGGGCCTCAGACCGATGGACCGGAACGCCCGGTGGCGCTCCGGTCCTTGCCATGCCCTGAGGTGTACAAAGTGGGACAAAGTCTGGATGCGTGCACGTCATGGCCGCACTGCCGCCGTCCGGCCCCCGGCCGCACGGATATCTCCCGGTCATGAATAACGATCGCGACCGACGATCGCGTTTTCGATAACAGAACTCTTGACGCATGCCTGACGCCGGAGCAAGACTCCCGTCCACCGGTCGACATTGTCGAACACCTGACGGCAATACACGCTAAGGTGTGGCAACGCGTAAGGCCGGCATCGCTCTCACCCCCGAGGGCGTCGAACTCCCGGCGGGACCCGGGATTCGGCTTCCTGGACGAAGGACAAAGGAGTCGCGGGTGTCCAGCTCCGACATCTTCATCGGCGAGACCATCGGTACCGCCATACTCATCCTGCTCGGCGGCGGCGTCTGTGCCGCCGTCACGCTGAAGGCCTCCAAGGCCCGCAACGCCGGCTGGCTCGCCATCACCTTCGGGTGGGGCTTCGCCGTACTCACGGCCGTCTACACCTCGGCCCCGCTGTCCGGCGCGCATCTCAACCCGGCGGTCACGCTCGCACTCGCGATCAAGGACGGCGACTGGAGCAACGTTCCGGTCTACTGGGGCGGCCAGCTCCTGGGCGCCATGATCGGCGCGACGCTGGTCTGGGTCGCCTACTACGGCCAGTTCCAGGCGCACCTGACCGACGAGGAGATCGTCGGCGACCTCGGCGGGCAGCCCGCCAAGGTGCAGTCGGTCGAGGCCCGGGAGAAGGGCGCAGGCCCGGTCCTGGGCGTCTTCTCCACCGGCCCCGAGATCCGCGTGGTCTGGCAGAACCTGGCCACGGAGATCATCGGCACCGTCGTGCTCGTCCTCGCCGTCCTCACCCAGGGCCTCAACGACGCGGGCAACGGCCTCGGCACGCTGGGCGCGCTGATCACCGCCCTCGTCGTCGTCTCGATCGGTCTGTCCCTCGGCGGCCCGACCGGCTACGCGATCAACCCGGCCCGTGACCTCGGTCCGCGCATCGTGCACGCGCTCCTGCCGCTGCCCAACAAGGGCGGCTCCGACTGGCGCTACGCCTGGATACCGGTGGCCGGCCCGCTGATCGGCGGTGCGATCGCCGCGGGCATATACAACGTCGCCTTCGCCTGAGAACGCCGGCCCTCCGGAACTCGCCCCGTGCACCGCACGCACCGCATGTCCGGACCCGAAGCACCGAACCTCACCGCACGCGCCGTACGTACCGCCCCCAACCACGCAACTCCCAGGAGCAGACAGTGACCGACGCGCACACCGCCGGCCCGTTCATCGCCGCCATCGACCAGGGCACCACCTCGAGCCGCTGCATCGTCTTCGACCGCGACGGCCGGATCGTCTCCGTCGACCAGAAGGAACACGAGCAGATCTTCCCCAAGCCGGGCTGGGTGGAGCACGACGCCACCGAGATCTGGACCAACGTCGAGGAGGTCGTCGCCGGAGCCATCGCGAAGGCCGGCATCACCCGCGACGACATCAAGGCCATCGGCATCACCAACCAGCGCGAGACCACCGTGCTGTGGGACAAGAACACCGGTGAGCCCGTCCACAACGCCATCGTCTGGCAGGACACCCGCACCGACGCGCTCTGCAAGGAGCTCGGCCGCAACGTCGGCCAGGACCGCTTCCGCCGCGAGACGGGCCTGCCGCTCGCGTCGTACTTCGCCGGCCCCAAGGCGCGCTGGCTGCTCGACAACGTCTCGGGGCTGCGCGAGCGCGCCGAGGCGGGCGACATCCTCTTCGGCACCATGGACAGCTGGGTCATCTGGAACCTGACCGGCGGTGTCGACGGCGGCCACCACGTCACCGACGTCACCAACGCCTCCCGCACCATGCTGATGAACCTGCACACGCTGGAGTGGGACCCGAAGATCGCCGAGTCCATCGGCGTCCCGCTGTCGATGCTGCCCGAGATCCGCTCCTCGGCCGAGGTCTACGGCGAGGTCACCGGCGGCCGGCTGGGCGAGCTGCTCGGCGGCATCCCGGTCGCCTCGGCGCTCGGCGACCAGCAGGCGGCCCTGTTCGGCCAGACCTGCTTCTCCGAGGGCGAGGCCAAGTCCACGTACGGCACCGGCACGTTCATGCTGATGAACACCGGCGAGAAGATCATCAACTCCTACTCGGGCCTGCTGACCACGGTCGGCTACCGCATCGGCGACCAGAAGCCGGTGTACGCCCTGGAGGGTTCGATCGCCGTCACCGGTTCGCTGGTGCAGTGGATGCGCGACCAGATGGGCCTGATCTCCACCGCAGCCGAGATCGAGACGCTCGCGCTCAGCGTCGAGGACAACGGCGGCGCCTACTTCGTGCCGGCCTTCTCCGGTCTGTTCGCCCCGTACTGGCGCTCCGACGCCCGCGGTGTGATCGCCGGTCTGACCCGGTACGTCACCAAGGCGCACCTCGCTCGTGCCGTCCTGGAGGCCACGGCCTGGCAGACCCGTGAGATCACCGACGCCATGACGAAGGACTCGGGCGTCGAGCTCACGGCGCTCAAGGTCGACGGCGGCATGACCTCCAACAACCTGCTGATGCAGACGCTCGCGGACTTCCTGGACGCCCCCGTGGTGCGCCCGATGGTCGCCGAGACGACCTGCCTCGGCGCCGCCTACGCCGCCGGTCTCGCCGTCGGCTTCTGGAACAACACCGACGACCTGCGCGCCAACTGGCGCCGGGCCGCCGAGTGGACCCCCCGCATGGACGCGGAGCACCGCGACCGTGAGTACAAGAACTGGCTCAAGGCCGTCGAGCGGACCATGGGCTGGCTCGAGGACGAGGAGTAAGAACCACCGATGACCAGTCAGCCCACCCTGCAGTCCGTGCCTGCCCTCGGTACGCGCCCGGCCGCCGGCTCGAACCCGAGCCGTGCCGAGACCCGAGAGCAGCTTTCCAAGGCGTCGTACGACCTTCTCGTGATCGGCGGCGGCATCCTGGGCATCTCCACCGCCTGGCACGCCGCGCAGTCCGGTCTGCGGGTGGCTCTGGTCGACTCCGGCGACTTCGCCGGTGCCACCTCCTCCGCCTCCTCCAAGCTCCTCCACGGCGGTCTGCGCTACCTGCAGACCGGCGCGGTGAAGCTGGTGGCGGAGAACCACTTCGAGCGCCGTGCGGTCTCCCGCCAGGTGGCCCCCCACCTGGCGAACCCGCTCACGTTCTACCTCCCCGTGTACAAGGGCGGGCCGCACGGCGCGGCGAAGCTCGGGGCGGGCGTCTTCGCCTACTCCGCACTCTCCGCGTTCGGTGACGGTGTGGGTCACCTGCTCAGCCCGGCCAAGGCCGCGCAGGACGTGCCCGAGCTGCGCACCGACAACCTCAAGGCCGTCGCCGTCTACGGCGACGACCAGATGAACGACTCCCGGATGGCGCTGATGACGGTCCGCGCGGCCGTCGAGTCGGGCGCCGTCGTCCTCAACCACGCCGAGGTCACCGGGCTGCGTTTCACCCGGGGCCGGGTGACGGGCGCCGAACTGCGCGACCGTCTGTCCGGTGAGGAGTTCGGGGTGAACGCCCGCCTGGTACTGAACGCGACCGGACCGTGGGTGGACCACCTGCGGCGGATGGAGGACCCGAATGCAGCGCCGTCGATCCGCCTGTCGAAGGGCGCGCATCTGGTCCTGAAGCGGACCGCGCCGTGGAAGGCCGCGCTGGCGACCCCCATCGACAAGTACCGCATCACGTTCGCCCTGCCGTGGGAGGACATGCTGCTGCTGGGCACGACCGACGAGGAGTACGAGGGCGACCCGGCGGACGTCGCGGTCAACGACAAGGACACGGCCCAGATCCTCGACGAGGCGGCGTTCTCGATCCGGGACCAGCAGCTCGGCCGTGACCTGATCACGTACGCCTTCGCCGGTCTGCGGGTGCTGCCGGGCGGTCCCGGCGACACCGCCAAGGCCAAGCGCGAGACGGTGGTGACCGAGGGCCGGGGCGGCATGCTGTCGGTCGCGGGCGGCAAGTGGACCACCTTCCGACACATCGGCCGCACCGTGATGCGCAAGCTCCAGGAGCTGCCGGGGCACCCGCTCGGCGACGACTTCGAGCCGGTCGCCTCGCTGCCGAAGAAGCTGCCGCTGCCCGGGGTCGCCAACCCGCGCGCGGTCGCCCACCGACTGCTCACCGACCGTCCGGCGCCGGGACCGCGGATGGCGGCGGACACCGCCCGGCACCTGGCCACCCACTACGGCTCGCTGGCCTTCGACATCGCCCGGCTGGCGAACGAGGACCCGCGGCTGGGCGAGCGCGTGCACCCGGACGCGCCGGAGATCTGGGCGCAGGTCGTGTACGCCCGGGACCACGAGTGGGCCGAGACGCCGGACGACGTGCTGCGCCGTCGCACGACGCTCACGATCCGGGGTCTGGCCACGGACGAGGTCCGGGCGAGGGTCCAGGACGTGCTCGACGCGGAGTAGGCCCCTCGCCGGCCCTGCCTGACCGGGGCCGGCGCCGGGGTCCGCTTCCGCCGTCGTGTCAGGGGCGGCTCCACATCGGCGGAGCCGCCCCTTTCGCCGTCCCGGCCGGCCACAGGCACTGCTGGCGCCTGCGGGTGTCTACGGGCGCCTGCGGGCGCCTGCCGGGCGCAACGGGCGGCAGTGATCGGCGACTTGGCCGCGCCGGGCGGGCCGGGCCTCCATAATGCCCCTGAGACATCGGATGTCTCGGATGCGCGAGCGACAGGGGGCCCCTTCGTGGCAGTCACCGACGAGGCGATCGAGAAGATCAAGGACATGATCGTCTCCGGCGCGCTGCGCCCGGGTGACCGGCTGCCGAAGGAGAGCGAACTGGCCGCCGGCCTGGGGCTGTCGCGCAACTCGCTGCGGGAGGCGGTGCGCGCGCTGTCGCTGATCCGGATCCTGGACGTACGGCAGGGCGACGGCACCTATGTGACCAGTCTGGACCCGCAGTTGCTGCTGGAGGCGCTGAGTTTCGTCGTCGACTTCCACCGCGACGACACGGTGCTGGAGTTCCTCTCCGTGCGCCGCATCCTGGAGCCGGCCGCCACCGCGATGGCGGCCCCGCGGATCAGCGAGCGGCAACTGGACGTGCTCTCGGCCCGGTTGGACACGCTGGGCGAGGCGCCCTCGGTGGAGGAACTCGTCGCCTGCGACCTGGAGTTCCACCGGGACATCGTGCGCAGTGCGGGCAACTCGGTGCTGTGCTCGCTGCTCGACGGTCTGTCAGGACCCACCACCCGGGCCCGGATCTGGCGCGGGCTGACCCAGCAGGACGCGGTCGCCCGCACACTGCACGAGCACCGGGCGATCCTGGCCGCGCTGCGCGACCGGGACGCGGAGGCGGCGCGTTCCTGGGCGACCGTGCACATCGCGAGTGTGGAGCAGTGGCTGCGCAACACGCTGTGAATCTCCTGTGGATCCAAGGGGCGGAGCGCGGGCGGACGACGCCTGTCGAGGGTGTTCGGGCGTGGTGATCGGGGCAGTGATCCGTTCACTCCCCCGTGCAAGGGGGCTGCGGGCGCCCCCGCCGCACGCCGTAAGGTTGGGACGTACGCGAGGGCACGTCGGAAGGAGGCGCTGGGTGATCGAGCTCGAGGGGGTTCCCGAGCTGATCGACCCGGTCATGGTGGCCGCGTTCGAGGGCTGGAACGATGCCGGCGACGCCGCTTCCACCGCGGTCGCGCATCTGGAGAGGGAGTGGAAGGGCGAGGTGTTCGCGGCGCTCGACGCCGAGGACTACTACGACTTCCAGGTGAACCGGCCCACGGTGTGGATGGATGCCGGCGTGCGCAAGATCACTTGGCCGACGACGCGGCTGTCGGTGGTCCGGGTCGGCGGCGAGAAGCCGCGCGACCTGGTGCTGGTCCGCGGCATCGAACCGTCCATGCGCTGGCGCTCGTTCTGCAACGAGCTGCTCGGCTTCGCGCACGAGCTGGGCGTGGAGCTGGTGGTGATCCTGGGCGCGCTGCTCGGCGACACCCCGCACACCCGTCCGGTCCCGATCAGCGGGACCACGTCCGACCCGGATCTGGCGCAGCGCATGGATCTGGAGGAGACCAAGTACGAGGGCCCGACGGGCATCGTCGGCGTCCTCCAGGAGGCGTGCACGCACGCGGGCGTGCCGGCGGTGTCGCTGTGGGCCGCCGTCCCGCACTATGTGTCGCAGCCGCCCAACCCGAAGGCCACGATGGCTCTCCTCAACCGGCTGGAGGACCTCATCGACGTGCGCATCCCGCTGGGCGAACTGCCCGAGGACGCGCGCGCCTGGCAGGTGGGGGTGGACCAGCTGGCCGCCGAGGACAGCGAGGTCGCCGAGTACGTGCAGACGCTGGAGGAGGCCCGGGACACCGCCGAGCTGCCGGAGGCGTCCGGCGAGGCGATCGCCCGCGAGTTCGAGCGGTATCTGCGGCGGCGGGACGGCGGCGGACCGCCCGGGGCACCCGGAGCACCCGGGGGGCACGCCACGGAGGGCGGCGACGGGCCGTCGTCGCCGGGTTCGTACCGGCGCGACAGCCCCAGTGAGCGGACCCGGCCGCCGAAGCCTCCGAAGCCGAGCGCGGACGACGCGAAGCCGAGCGCGGACGACGAGGATTCGTCGGAGGACTGACCACGCCCGTGCGGCGGTCCCCGGTCCGGGCCCTGACCGCGTACGTGACCAGGGGCGGTTGGTGCCCGGTGGAGTAAGGCCCCCCTGGGTCGTGGGCGGCGGGGCGGGGGGTGCGGCCACCCGCGCGG
>NZ_JBEOWS010000399.1:0-8314 GCF_040296125.1 Streptomyces sp. NPDC002265
CAGCGGGCATGGATCAACGACCCGGCCAAGCGCAGGGAGTCCACACCACAAACCTCATAGCGTCACGACCGTCTCACTGGACTTGAAATCTTCCGGCACAGGCCGCCGTGGTTCTGCCGACGGCCCCAAACGTCCGACATCACCAGTTCAACTTCAGTAGCAAACCCGCGAGCCTGCCCCTTCTTTACCTGTACGTATACATTTCCCAGGTTGATATCGATCTCTCGCTTCAGCCCGTCAAACATCAGAGCATTACCGTTCACGTCTACGACCCTTCCGGGCATGACGGCGTCAATGAGAGTCGCCAGTTCTCCGACATAAGCATCGTCATCGGCACTCTGGTCGCTTCCGCCGCTGTCGGAGATCGATCCGGAGCCCTTCGACGTCGCAGTGCCATTTTTTTCCGCCGGTGGAGTATTTGGGCTTGCCGTTGTGGTCGTAGCAGTGAGTGGTGTCGCATCCGGAACCGTTGTGCTTGCTGGGTTCCCACGCACTGTCATGGTTGTTGACGCTGCAGCCGTCGCAGTAGAGCCCGGTGGGGTCGCTGAAGGTGACGGGGTTGTTGTCGGCGGAGCTGTAGCCGTTCAGGCTCTGCGCGTCGTCCGGGGCGAGGACCGGGTCGACGCTGATGAACTGGCCTATTCCCGGGTCGTATTCGCGGGCGCCCATGTGGGGCAGACCGGTGACGGCGTCCCGTGTCTTGTCGAGGAAGCCCTTGTCGTCGGGCCAGGGGCCGTACAGCGGTGTGCCGCGGTCTGCT
The DNA here is from genome assembly GCF_040296125.1 of Streptomyces sp. NPDC002265. Taxonomy (NCBI): domain Bacteria; kingdom Bacillati; phylum Actinomycetota; class Actinomycetes; order Kitasatosporales; family Streptomycetaceae; genus Streptomyces; species Streptomyces sp. NPDC002265. The sequence continues at coordinate 761 of NZ_JBEOWS010000399.1, forward strand.
CCGAACGGGGTGGTGTAGCGCTACGCCTCAAGGAACGTCGTGAGACCGGCGCGGCGTCGCGCCGGGAACGCTACTGACTGCGTACGGAGTGCGTTTGAAAAGGGGATCACGAAGGCGCCTGGTGTCGGGCCCTTGGCGTGCAGACAACACTTCCCCCTTGCTGCACCCACCCCTGACGTGCCCGGATGCAGAGTGCATGCGAAATTCACAGGTTGCCCAGCCTCTCCTGCGCTGTGCGAAGATCCGGCGTCTGTACACGCCATCCGCACTCGGGAAGCGCACATGCGTATAGCCATGAACACAGTTGGACATATAGCGACCGTCGTTGCGGCGGCGGCTTTCGCCGCGGGGTGCGGCACTGGAGCCACCCCGCCCGCTGGCGCCACCGTTGTCGCCTCCCCGTCGCCCTTCGATCACGAAGCGGTGCGCGCAGATCTGGACGCGGCCGTCGAGACCGCTGGACTGCCGGACGGGAAAACAGAGTCGGGCTACTCCAAAACCAACGGGGCCGACGCGATCGACGCATCGGCTCGGGCAAAGACGGCGAAGGATCGGAAGCGGATCGCCCTCGCCGTCCGGATGGCTCCCTGCGTGGTCTCTTGGTCATCCGGTGTCGATGAACAGGCCGAATCACGCGACCAGTTGGAGGGTCTGCTCGCAGGTGTGGCGGCACGGGGCTGGAAGGAGAGTGAGCCGTCCAAGGAGGTGCCGGTTGGAGAGAACGGTACCTATTTCATGGCGACTTACCAGAAGCGGGGCTGGACCCTCAGCGCCCGGCACACCCGCGTTGGGTCCGCGGAAAGAGCCGCCGTTACCGTCACAGAAGACACCTGCTTCGCCCGGTTGACCGACGAGGAGCTGGCCCTCTTCGAAGGCGAGTGACGGCAATCTTCCATCTCGGTGCCGCACCTGAGGGGGCATGACAAGCGCAGCAGGACCTCGGGGAGGGCCGTAATGGCCGCACCACACGCTGTTTGCCGAGGAACAGGGTGTGGTGCGCAGAAGCGCCAGAGGTGGGATCGTCGGTGTACGTCCCCTCAGAGACGTACAGCGGCCTCCTGCACTTGCCAGTAGAGGCAGCGATACCGGTCACCGTCGTGGACCAGCCCCTGGACCTGGTGCACCAAACATCGTGGTGACACCGCAGCCCTGCGACGAGGAGCGCCTCACCGTCCTCGACTGGGAACTCAGCCTGTACGGGAACGTGTTGCACGTTTCCTCATGCACGACGAGCCGCCCGCCGTGCACGAGGAAGCGTCCGCCGTACGATGCCATCGTGGCCTCGATCCGCTTGAGGTACTCCGCGATCTCCGGGCAGGTGTCGACGTCCTCCGGGTAACCGATCGCGTACCCGCGCGGCGCCGTCAGGCCGGCACCTTGTCCAGGAAACCGTGCACGTCCTGGATCCGGCCCGACTCGTCCAGCACCAGGACGTCGAACCCGATCACCAGCGGCTCGGCTCCCTCCGGGCCCAGGCCCCAGCGGAAGCGCACCTGACGATGGTGAGCGTCGGCCTCACCGACCTCGGTGAAAACGAATCCCGGAAACTGCGCCTGGACTCCGTCGACGACCGCAGCGATCCCCTCATGGCCGGAGACCTCGGCCAGCGGATCGGTGTAGGTCGCCTCGGGCGACCAGTACTTGGAGATCAACGCCGCCCGCTCGTCACCGGTCGCGTTCCAGGTGGCCAGGTACTGCTGGACGATGCCCTTCATGTTCTTTTCTCCCGTTCGTCTCGATCGGCTGATGTCCCAGATCCTGGCCCGGGCCGGTCATCCGATCCATGACCTCACAGGTCATGGCACCCCGGACACGGCGATTTAGACTCGCAGGCATGAGCGTTGCAGCCGAAGTCCCGCCGGTCGGTGCGCTGCTGCGGATCTGGCGTGAACGACGCCGGTTCAGCCAGCAGGAGCTGTCCAACCGTTCGCGGGTCTCCACGCGGCACCTCAGCCGGGTGGAGACCGGCAAGGCACACCCGACGCCGGAGATGCTCATGCACCTGTCCGACAACCTGGATGTGCCGCTGCGTGATCGCAACCAGCTCCTGCTGGCCGCCGGATACGCACCGCGCTATCAGGATCACCAGCTGGACGACGCGTCGATCGCAGTAGTGATGGACGGCCTGCGCCAACTCCTCGACGCCCATCTGCCGTACCCCGCGCTGCTGTTGGACGATCACTGGGACATCGTCGACGCCAACGCTGCCGTTGATCAGCTCCTGGCCGGTTGCGCGCCGGAACTGCTGGAGCCGCCGATCAATGTGGTCCGGGTCTGTCTGCATCCGGACGGGCTGGCCAGCCGGATCCGCAATCGTACGGAGTGGGGCAGCCATCTGCTGCAGCAGGTGAACCACCGTGCCGAGCGCACCCATGACCAGCGCCACCACGAGCTGGCCGCAGAGATCGCCAAGTACCTCAGCAAATCCGATGCCATCACCCCCCTCACGGGACCAGTGATCACCCTCGAAATCGATGTGGCCGGCACCCCGCTCCGGTTCTTCAGCACCTCCGCCACCCTCAGCACCGCTACCGATGCCGCCTTGGAAGGGCTGCATCTGGAGACGTTCCTGCCGGCCGACGACGAGACCCGACGCCGGTTCGATCAGCGGTAAACCACGCCAGAAGCCTCCCCCGCACGCCAGACACCACCCCGATGCCGGCGCCGTGATCTCTCGCCTGCCAACACTGAGGCCGTTGATCACGTCCCATACAGGTCGGGTTGAGTCTTGACCGGCGTCGCGAGCGTCTCCCTGCCTGCGGCCTTGTACTTGCGCCGCCAGGGTGCCCACGGATCGCTCCGACACCCCGAACACCTCGGCCGCCTGCCGGTACGTCCGCACGGATCCCGACTCCAGCGCGGCCGCCACGCGCAGCCGCACCACTTCCTGCGCGGCAGGCGCCGGACCGTGCCAGGACCGGCGCGCGACGGCTGCCCGCGCCGCCGAGGCGATCCGGACTGCCCCGGCCTCGCTCGCCGTCCCCGCCTGAGCATCCGTCTGGTAGTCACCCACCAGGGCAGCCCATACGTGCACCTGGGCATGATCCGTGCCGATGCCGCCGCGAAGCAGACGGAGGCGACCCTGAGCGCCGAGTAGAGCGCGATGCAGCCTGCCCGTGCGCCGAGCATCCCCCGGTTGGCGCACAGGCTTCCTGCATAGGAATCACCCGCCCTGCTCCCTCGCCTGCTCGTGACATGCCCTCGGACGGACCATCCGGCAGCCCGACGAGCTATCAGGTCATAACATACCGAAGATGAACAAACGTTACATCGCCTTTCTCATGAGTGCGGTAGCGTTCGTCGGCTCCTGCGCCACCGCCGCATCAACGGACACGGCACAGCGGACGCACACCGTGCACCCGGGGGAGTCGATCCAGAAGGCGGTGGACACCGCCAAGGCGGGCGACACCGTGCTGGTGCTGCCCGGCACGTACCACGAGAGCGTCAAGGTGACGACGCCCGGCCTGACCCTGCGCGGCATGGGCAACACCACCATCCTCCAGCCGGCCGCGAAGGCCGCGGACGACTGCGGCAAGCGCGGCAACGGCATCTGCGTGTCCGGCACCAAGACCAAGCGGCTCACGGGCGTCACCGTCTCCGACCTCAAGGTGACCGGCTTCTCCTACGCCGGGGTGATGGCCCTGGCGACCGACGGGCTGACCGTGCAGCGTGTGACCGCCGAGAAGAACACCGTCTGGGGCCTCGCCGAGGAGCGCTCCCAGCACAGCCTGTACCGGCAGAACACCGTCCGCAACAGCGGGGACGCGGGCATCTTCCTGGCCAACACGCTCACGACCGAACAGGGCTCCGTCGACACCAACCACACGCAGATCGCGCAGAACACCCTGACGGGCAACCGGATCGGCATCACCATCCGCCGACTGCGCAACCTCACCGTCACGAGCAACGACATCACCGGCAACTGCATGGGCGTCTCCATCATCGGCGACGAGAACAAGCCGAAGGCCGGCGCACTGACCGTGCGCGGCAACCAGGTCATGAAGAACAACAAATACTGCGCCAAGACCAAGCGGCTGCCGTTCCTCCAGGGCTCGGGCATCCTCCTGTCCGCCACCGACACGAACGACGTCACCGGCAACGTGGTCACCGGGAACTCCGGCACCTCCCCGCTGTCGGGCGGCATCGTGCTCTTCAAAAGCTTCGTCGGCGCCACCAGTGACAACAACCGGATCAGGAACAACTCGCTGCGCGACAACTCCCCCGCCGACCTGGTCAACCAGGAGGCCGCCCAGCGCGGCAACGCCTTCGAGCACAACACCTGCCAGGCGTCCCAGCCCGAGGGCCTGTGCTGAGAGGCCGGCCATGACACCCCGTCGCAGCACAGGGGCCGGGCGGCCCAGCCGGGTCCCAGCATGCCGAGACCTCACCAGCCGGGGACGACGGGGAGATGGCTCATGGGGCTCCTACCCGCGGTTCCCTCGTGATCTGCCGACGGCGGACAAGTTCGCGGTGATGTGAAGCGGCCCTTCCCCGGCAACTGCAATGCCGGGGAAGGGGCCGCTTCGGTGTGCGGGCCGGCTACCCGAGCCAGATGACGTCGATCACATACAGGCGGCCCACTGCGCGGTTGATCCAGTAGACGGCGCTCAGCGATCCGACCACGGCCGCGCGCACGTCTTCGTCTTCGGGGGCGCGGGCATCAAACGGCGGTCAGGTCCACGAGTCACAGCCGGCGATGTCCAGCGCGTCGCACAGCATCGCGACCGCGTGCGGCGGGAGTTCGGCAAGCACCTTCGAGGCCTGCAGCGACACCCGGGCCGGCCACACCTCGCCGGACGCCGGCGGGGCCCGCCTTCGTGTGACGACGTGCACGCAAAAGACGTCCGAGCCGCCGAATTGCGCTCCACGAGCGATCTGGCGCGTGCGGGGCGGGCCTGGCAGCCTTCTCGCCACCCGGCAGGAAACCCACGGACTCCCCCGCACCCGACCACAGCCCCCTGCCCCCGTGCGGTTGCCCCCAGCCAGGGCTCCGGCACGCGCCGCAACCACGGCACCGTAAACGGGGTGGTCGACGACCTGCGCGTCAGAGGAAGCGATCAGGCCGGCGCCGAAGAACGCACCCGCGATCCCCGTGGCGGTCAGCACCCGACGTAGCAGACTGAGGCTTCACCTTGATCGTGGACACCTGGAGACTGGGACCTGACCCGCCTCCAGGTCGGACGTCAATTGCGGACCGTCGTCTCGCTCACCCCGGCCGCCCTGGCCACGGCCCGGACACCTCCGTGCCCCGGCCCGCGGGCCTTCGCGGCCATCAGCAGCCGCCGCTGTCGTTCGTCCAGATGTGGGAACAACACCGCGAACTTCACGACAAGTTGGTCTCGAGTTTCGTCCGGGATGCGCATACGACACCACCGAGTCCCAGCCCCGAAAGCAACACCTTGATGATCGGCAAGCCCTCACGTATTCCCTGACAACGGGCTCCCGACGAGGGCATCGCGGTTGCCCCTCCCGTACTTCTGACACTGATCGGCGGCTGACAGGGCCACGGGCGGGTGGCGCGGCAGCAGGCAGAGGGCAGGAATTCTGCCGACTTCCCTGAATGCATGACCATAACGCCTCGCCTTGAGGCATTCTGAGGCGTGAGCCGTCTTTTCCTCACCTCCCCGAAGGGCGCGTAGTGATGACCACGGACCCTCCCCCTGCTTCCTCCACGCCCCCACCGGGGGAGTTGTGGACCGTGACGGTGGTGGCCGACTACCTGGGGTTCACGGGGGAATCGGCGACCGGTTCGGCCCGCAGGCAGCTCTCCCGGTGGGGCATCGTCGCCCACAGTCGCGAACCCGGCCGGAGCGGCCAGTCGTTGTATCCGGCGTCGCAGGTCCGCGCGGCACACGAGGCACGCCCCGGGCGCGGCCGTCACGCAGCCCGCAGGGCCGAGCGCGGGCGCTTCACGACATCCACGGACACCTAAAAACCGCCGCACCCACCCTGCAAATCCAGAGGACGGCCGTCCACTGCCAGGCGCACGTCCGCCCGCCTACCCAGTCACCACAGCTCACAGACCAGGAAGAGCACCATCGTGACCGTCGCCCTTCGCCCGCATCAAGTCGAGGCCGTCGACGCGGTCCTTCGGCACCTCTCGGAGCGGCCAGGTGCGGGGATCCCGCCCGAGGGACTGCGCACCCAGGTCATCGCCGCGACCGGGTCGGGCAAGACCCTGGTCGGGGTGGAGTCGGCGATCCGTCTCTGCGCACGCCGGGTGCTGGTCCTGGTGCCGACCCTGGACCTGCTTCTGCAGACGGCCGGCGCGTGGCGGGCGGGCGGCCGCCGCGGCGCGATGATCGGCGTGTGCTCCCTGCGCGGCGCGGACAGCCAGGGTCTGCCGTGCACAACCGACCTGGACGAGCTGATCGCGTGGACGGCGGGGCCCGAGGCGGTCACGGTGTTCGCGACGTACGCCTCGGTGGGGATGGGCACGCTCCAGCGGGCGCACGCCGCGGGTCTGCCGGTGTGGGACCTGATGGTCGTGGACGAGGCGCACCGGGTGAGTGGTGACGGTCTGAAGCCGTGGGCCGCCGTGCACGACCAGACCCAGATCCCGGCCGTGCGGCGCCTGTACATGACGGCCACGGCACGCGTATGGGAGGCCGACGGAGAGCGCCCGCGGCTGATCGCATCCATGGACGAGGACTCCCCCGTCTTCGGTCCGGTCGCCTACAAGTTGAAGCTGTCCGAGGCAATCCGATTGGGGCTGGTGGCGCCGTACCAGGTGCTGTGCCTGGACATCCGCGACCCCCATCTGTACGCCGCGCTCACCACCGAGGCGACCAGCTCCAACGCCGTGCGCGGGGCCCGCCTCGCGGCCGTCCAGACCGGACTCATGCGCGCGGCCGCCCAGGAGCGGTTCCGGCGGGTGCTGTCCTTCCACAGCAGGGTCGGCGAGGCGGAAGCCATGGCGGCCGCCGTGCCGGTGACGGCGGCCCGGCTCGCCGAGGACGCCCCCGACACCTTCCCGCCCGCCACGCAGGTGTGGGCACAGTGGCTGTACGGCGAACACGCCCCCGCACACCGCCGCCAGGTCCTGGACGAGTTCGCATCGGACTTCCTCACCGAGCAGGACGCCGAAGGACGGGACGTACGCGCGAAACTGCGCGTGCTCTCCTCCGTCCGCGTCCTGGGCGAGGGCGTCGACACCGCCGAATGCGACGCGGTCCTCTTCGCCGGCGCCCGCGGTTCGATGGTGGACATCGTGCAGATGGTCGGGCGCGCCCTGCGCACGCGGCCCGGGGCCGGGAAGCTGGCCACCCTGATCGTTCCCGTGTTCCTCGGCGAGGACGAGGACGCGAACGAACTCCTCACCTCCAACGCCTACGGCACCCTCGCCAAGATCCTCGAAGCACTCCGGGCCCACGACACGGACACAATCGAAGCACTCGCCGACCCCCGCGTCCGCAACGCCCACCCGGCATCGGACACGAACATCGACCACGACCAGGACGACGACGGCCAGGAGCAGGAACAGGACGTCGTCCAGGTCGGCGCGGCGGCGGCCGGCGTGCTCAGGTTCAGCGAGGAACGCGACCCCGCCGCCCT
>NZ_JBEOWS010000400.1:0-8265 GCF_040296125.1 Streptomyces sp. NPDC002265
GGTACGGCCGGGGAAGCCGGGCCGTACCGGGGCGGTGCCGACGGGGGTGCCGGTCAGCTCTCCGTCGCCGAGGTCTGCCGTCCGTCCCGCCGCACGCGGGCTGTGACGACGCCGGCCAGCAGGACCACCGGTACGGCCGCCTCCAGCCAGTGGGCGGTGGTCGCGTCACCGCCGATGAGCGTCGCGAAGTTGGCGATGATGAGCCAGATCGCGCCGGCGATGCCGAGCGCGCCCAGGGAAGGGGCGATCAGCGTGTTCCACGGCCTGGTGTCGGCGCCCGAGCGGCGGAAGAAGACCACCACGGAGACCGAGGTCAGGAAGTAGAGCAGCATCATCCCCAGCACGGCGACACCGCTGAACCAGGAGAAGAGGGTCAGCACCGGGTCCTTGCCCATCAGGGCGAAGGGCATGACCAGCAGGAACGCCAGCACGGTCTGGGTGACGCCGGCGACCCAGGGCGAGTGGCGGGTGTTGAGCGCGGTCAGCCCGCGGGGCAGCAGGCCTTCGCGGCCGAGGGAGAACAGGTACCGGTTCGCGGAGTTGTGGAACGCCAGGATGCCCGCGAAGAGCGAGGTGGCCAGCAGGACCGGCAGGACGTCGGCGGTCCAGGCGCCGAACAGGTCCGTGATGGGCGCGAAGACGAATCCGGTGGCGTCCCCGGAGGCCAGCGCCTTGCCCGCCGCGTCCGTGGCCTTCGAGGCCCCGTGCGCGGAGATCAGCATCCACGAGGTGAAGGCGAAGAAGCCGGTGACCACCGCGACGGCGAGGTACGTGGCCCGGGGGACGGTACGACGCGGCTCGCGGGCCTCCTCGCCGTAGATCGCGGTGGCCTCGAAGCCGAACATCGACGCGATGGCGAACATCACCGCCACGCCCGGAGCGCCCTGGAGCGCCGCCGAGGGGGAGAAGCTGTCGGTGAGGCCGAGCCCCTCGGGGCCGCCGCCCTTGAAGAAGGTCACGAGGGCGAAGGCGGTCAGGATGCTGAACTCGGCGAGCACGAAGACGGCCAGGACCTTGGCGCCCATCTCGATCCCGGCGGCGCCGAGGATCTGGACGACGACCATGGTGATCAGGGTCCAGATCCACCAGGCCACATGGGTGCCTGTGTAGTGCTCGACCAGGCCGCTCACCGTCGCCCCGTACAGCCCGTACATGGCGGCCTGGATGGTGCAGTAGGCGAAGAGCGCGACCCCCGCGCTGCCGGAGCCGGTCAGGCGGCCCAGCCCCTTGCCGATGTACGTGTAGAAGGCGCCGGTGTCCACGACGTGCCGCCCCATGGCGACGAAGCCGACGGAGAACAGCAGGATGACGGCGCCGGCGCCGAGGTACGCGGCGGGGGTGCCGGCCCCGTTTCCGATGCCCACGGCGATGGGCACGGCGCCGGCGATGCCGGTCAGCGGCGCCTGGGCCGAGAGAACGAAGAAGACGATGCCCAACACACCGAGGGAGTTGGGCTTGAGACCGCCGGCCTTGGTGGGCTCCTGTGCGGCCCGCGCCTCGACCGCTGCTTGACTGTCCACGCGAAATCACCTACTGGGAACGGGAAGGGGTGTTTCGTTTCAGGCCAAACGAGTTGCCTCATCCTGGGCTGGAACCCTTCGCTTGGCAAGAGTTCCGGGGACGTTTTTCAGGCTGACGAGGGCTCCTTGCGGAACTGTGACCTGGTGCGGACGCAGGCGCACCGCCTCGCGAGGCCGACGGCCGTGGTCATGGCGAAGGGCCCCGGACACAGGTCCGGAGCCCCTCCATGCGCTGATGACCCGCCGGGCAGTCGGTGAGCCGGTCAGCCGGTCAGCCGGACGTGCGTCCGTGGCATCAGCCGGTCACGCGTCCGTGGCATGCATGACGTCCGTGCCCGGTGCCCCCGCGAGCAGCCTCAGCAGCGCCCGCAGTTCCTCCAGGGCCGCGTCGGTGACCTCGGGCTCGCCGAGGACGAGCTGGTGCAGCACGAGGCCGTCCAGGGCGGCGAAGACCAGCCGGAACAGCGCCGGGCCGGCGTCGTCGGGGAGTATCCGGTCGAGTTCGCGCCGGGTCGCGCGGAAGTACTCGTCGTACAGGGTGCGGATCTGCGGGAGCAGTTCCGGCCTGCGCCGGGCCTCCAGCAGCAGTTCGTACTGGAACGCCTGGATGCCGGGGTCCGCCTCGACCATGTCGGACAGTTCGGCGGAGAAGTCGGCGATCCTGCCGGTCCCGGGCTCCAGGGCGCTGGTGTTCAGGGAGGTGCGGATGGTGTGGGCGAGCGTCTCCTCGATGAGCGCGTCGCGGGAGCCGAAGTGGTGCACCACCAGTCCGTGTGTGACCCCGGCCTCCTCGGCGACCGCACGGTAGGTGAGTTTGCGCAGACCGCCCTCGGCCACCACGCGCACGGCGGCGTTCAGCAGCGCCGTACGTCCCTCGCCGTAGTGCAGGCGCTTGCGTGGCCTGCGGGCGGGGGAGTCAGCGGAGTCGGTCATGGTCGTGACCCTATCGGCCGGATTCGAACAGGAGCGTCGCAGACGGGAACGCCGCACCGGGGGCTTCTCCTCTCCCCGGTGCGGCGTTGTTCACGGGCAGCGGTCAGTCCCTGCGGGGCGCCCGGATGCCGCGGAACTCCCAGTCGCCGCCGAGCGCGGTCGACAGCACTTCCTCGGACTCGGTGGGCTGGGCGCCGACGTCGGTGCGGATGGCGGTCGGGCCGGTGACGATGTGGTTGGTGAGGCGGCCCAGGCCCTCCACCTCGACCTCGACGACGTCGCCCGGCTGGACCGGACGGGAGTTGGCGGGCGTGCCGGACAGCAGCACGTCACCGGGGTAGAGGGTGATGGTGCGGGCGATGTCGGCGACGAGGTAGTGCATGTCCCACTGCATCTCGTCGGTGGTGCCGTCCTGGACGACCTCGCCGTTGACGTAGGTGCGCAGGCTCTTGCCGTGGAAGTCCCAGTCGGTGACCAGGCCCGGGCCGAGCGGGCAGAGGGTGTCGGAGCCCTTCACCCGGAGCATGGAGCCCGCATCGGTGTCCCGGAAGTCGTGCAGGCCGTAGTCGTTGGCGACCGTGTAGCCCGCGATGTACTCCCCGGCCTCCTCGGGGGAGATGTTGCGCGCGGTCCTGCCGATGACGATGGCGACCTCGCCCTCGTAGTTGAGCCACTTGCAGCCCTCGGGGCGCACGATGGCGCCCTTGTGGGAGTTGAGGGCCGAGGTCGGCTTGTGGAAGTAGGTGGGCGTGTCGGGCAGGGTGATCCCGAACTCGTCCACGCGGCTGCGGTGGTTGAGGTGTACGGCGATCACCTTGGACGGGACCACCGGAGGCAGGTGCTGGGCCTCCTCGATCTTGACGCGGCGGCCGTCGCCGGCGACGAGTTCGTCGCCCTCGACGGTGACCTGGACGGCTGCGCCGTCGAGCAGGATGCGGCGGTACTCGGGCATGTCGTGGCTCCTAGCGGCTGTGGGGGGTGCGCGGGGCGCGGGGGGCGGGAAGGCCGGTGCCGGTCCAGCCGTCGGCCGGGCGGTCGAACCAGAGGTGGACCTGGCCGGTGCCGATGGAGTTCTCGTACTCGCCGTACTGGCGGGCCTTGGCGGTGCAGGCCTGCTCGCCGAGGGCGCCGGCCATCATCAGGTAGTGGAAGAACTTCGCCTCGGGCTTGTACTTCCAGAACTCGTCCATGGTGTCGAGCACCTTGTCGTGGCGGCCCTCCTTGAACCAGGCGATGCGCTCCAGGTCGGCGGCGCGGGCCTCGGGGGTGAAGATGTGCGCCGGGTCGCTGGACTCGTGCTCGCGCAGCTCGCGCAGCGGCCAGAAGGTGTGCGAGAGGGCGCCGGAGGCGATCAGCAGGACGCGGCGGCCGGGCGTGGCGGCGATGCCGTCGGCCAGGGCGCGGCCCAGGCGCAGATGGTCCTCCATGTCGCCGGTCTGGCAGACGCCGATGGTCACCCAGCGCTTGTCCGGCAGGCCTTCGCCGAGGAACTTCCAGAGGTTGATCGTGGCGTAGTACACCGGCAGGAAGTCGTCCTCGATCGCGGTGATCCAGGTGCCGTGCTTGTCGGCGAACCGCGCGATGTTGTGGGCGAGTTCGGGGTCGCCGGGGTAGTCGTACGGCATCCGGCACATGCCGCGCGGCAGCTCCTCGGAGGTGAACAGGCCGGCCCGGCGGTGCTGTGCGGTGGCGACGAACTCGACGGTGGTGGCCCAGTGCGAGTCGAGGACGACGACGGTGTCGTAGTCGTCACGCTCGAACACCTCCTTGCGGAGCTGGTTCAGGCCGGTGACGAGGGTGATCTCCTTGCCCTCGTTCAGCTCCAGCCGGGTCTCCTCGGGGAGCACGATGGTGGGGACATGGGCGAGCAGGCCCGCCCCGACGATCTCACCCATGGTCCTGCCATCCCTTCGGCGCGGTGACGGTGTTCTTGACGTCGCAGTAGAAGTCGAAGCTCCAGGTGCCGCCCTCGCGGCCGACACCGGAGTGGCGGGAGCCGCCGAAGGGCGCCTGGAGGTCCCGTACGAAGAAGCAGTTGACCCAGACGGTGCCGGCCACCAGCCGGGCCGTGACGCGTTCGGCGCGCGCGGGGTCGCCGGTGGCGAGGGTGGCGGCGAGGCCGAAGCGGGTGTCGTTGGCGAGGCGGACGGCCTCGTCCTCGTCGGCGAAGGTCTGGAGGGTCAGGACCGGGCCGAAGACCTCCTCCTGGACGATCTCCGAGTCCTGGGCCACGTCGGTGAGCAGGGTCGGCGCGTAGTACTGGCCCTCGCCCCGGTGGCCGCCGATGACGGCGCGGGCCCCGGCGGCGATCGCCCGCTGCACGAACCCGTCGATCTTCTCCAGCTGACGCGGGTGGATGTTGGGCCCGATGTCGGTGGCCTCGTCGCGCGGGTCGCCCTGCTTCAGGGTGGCGGCCTTCTCGACGAAGCGGCGGGTGAACTCCTCGGCGACCGTCTCCTCGACCAGGAAGCGGGTGGCGGCCAGGCAGACCTGTCCGGCGTTGTCGTACTGCTCGACCGCCAGGTCGACGGCGAGGTCCAGGTCGGCGTCGGCGAAGACCAGCAGCGGCGACTTGCCGCCGAGTTCGAGGCTGAGCGGGGTGAGCTGGGCGGCCGCCGACTGCGAGATCCGCTTGGCGGTCGGGACGGAGCCGGTGAAGCTGATGCGGCGCACGTCCGGGTGTGAGGTGAGGGCGTCGCCGATCTCGGAGCCGTAGCCCTGGACGACGTTGAACACTCCGGCGGGCAGACCGGCCTCGGCGGCGATGTCGGCCAGCAGGGAGGCGGTCAGCGGGGTCCACTCGGCGGGCTTGAGGACGACCGTGTTGCCGGCCGCGAGCGCCGGGGCGATCTTCCAGGTGGCCAGCATCAGCGGCGCGTTCCACGGGGTGATCAGCACCGAGGGGCCGGCCGGGTCCCAGGAGACGTGGTTGGTGTGGCCGCGGGTCTCGAAGTCCGCGTGCTCCAGCTTCAGCAGCCAGTCGGCGAAGAAGCGGAAGTTGTGGGCGACGCGCGGCATCACACCGCGGCGGTGCGAACGCAGCAGGGCGCCGTTGTCGTGGGTCTCGACGATCGCCAGCTCTTCGATGCGCTTCTCCACGCCGTCGGCGACGGCGTGCAGCAGCCGGGCGCGCTCGGCGCGGGGCGTGGCGGCCCAGCCGGGGAAGGCGGCCTTGGCGGCGGCCACCGCCGCCTCGGCCTCGGTGGCGGTGCCCCGGGAGATCTCGCCGAGGACGCTGCCGTCGATCGGTGAGACGTCGGTGAAGGTGGCGGGGGAGGCCACGCGTTCGCCGCCGATCCAGTGCCGGGTGTCGACGGCGACGCCGGCCACGGTGGTGGTGTGCTCGGTCATGTCCGGTCTCCAGGTCGTGTGCTGATGCGTACGGGGGTTATTCGGCGCCGGAGGTGCCGGACTCCAGCAGCCGGCCGCCGTCCCAGACCACGCCGACCTGGCGGTAGTACGCGGCGATGGGCTCGTGGATCTCCAGCCGGGCCAGTTCCTCGGTGGGCGCCTCGAAGAGCTCCAGCTCGGCGTCGCCGGTCCAGGCCTGCCCGGCCTCGAAGGAGGCGGCGCCGGTCTCGATCAGCTCGTCGAGCGCGAGGCCCTTGCCCTTCTCGATGGACGGCAGCCAGCGGTGGTGGGCCATCGGGTGGGCGTTGACGAAGCCGTTCGTCGCGGACGGCTCGCGCAGCGTCACCACCGTCTGCGCCAGGCGCCGGTCCGCGGCGGCGAGCGTGGCGCCGAAGCGGGCGCCGGCCTCGATGCGCGGGGCGGGGCCGTAGGGGTGCGGGCGGGTCTGGTGGATCGAGCCGAGCTTCTTCGGGTAGCCCTGGTGCAGACCGCGGGCGATCGCGAAGTCCTTGTCGACCCAGATGTACACGCAGCGGGAGTACGTCCGGCCCTGGTACCGGCAGCGCACGACCGCGAACGCCTCCTTGTACTGGGAGAGCACCGGGTCCAGCAGCTCGTCGCCGGACGCCGAGCAGGACTGCCAGTCGGCCCAGATCAGCGCGACCGCGCCCGGGTCCTCGTCGGCGAGCTCCAGCGGCTCGGGCAGCAGCTCCCGTACGCGCGCGGGGTCCGTGCGGTACTCGACGGTGAGCAGGTCGCCGGAGTAGCGCCACGGCGGGTTCGGGATCAGCGACGAGGCGCCGCTCGTGGTCTTGGGGTGGAAGAAACCACGGACTGGGGACATGGCGGGGATTCCTTAGGCGGTGGGGACGGGCTGCTTCAGGCGGTCGGGACGGGCTGCTTCATGAGCTGGGTGCGGTAGCGGGCGGCGCCCATGGCGGCCTTGTGACCGCCGAGCGCGACGACACCGACCAGCCGGTCGTCGGCGTGGTAGCCGGCCAGGACGTCGCCGTCCGGGTCGCCCTCCAGCACCCGTACGTCGTCCTTGCCGAGGGCGGGGGCCCCGAAGGACTGGAGCCGGAACTCGTGCTGGTCGCTCCAGAAGGTGGGCAGCGGGGAGAACGGCGCGGTCTCGGCGTCGGCGCCGGTCAGCCGGCCCACCAGGGTCCGTGCCGCGTGCTTCGCGGTGTCCGTGGGGATGGACCAGTGCTCGACGCGGCGCGGTACGCCGTCGTAGCGGGCGTTGGGGAAGCGGGCCACGTCGCCGACCGCGACCACGTCGGGCCGGCCGCCGACGCGCAGCTGCTCGTCGGTGAGGACGCCGTCGGAGAGGTCGAGGCCGTTGCCGTCCAGCCACTCGACGTTGGCGACGGAGCCGACCGACTCCACGACCACGTCGGCGGGCAGGACCGTTCCGTCGGCGAGCACGACACCGGTCACCCGCTCGTCGCCCTCGAACCCGGCGACCTGGGCGCCGAGCGCGAAGCGCACCCCGCGTGCCTCGTGCCGGGCGAGCAGGGCGCGGGCCAGCAGCTCGCCCAGCGGTCCGACCATCGGCAGCGGCAGCGGGTCGACGACGGTCACCTCGGTGACCCCGAGGCCGACCGCGGTGGCGGCCACCTCGCAGCCGATGAACCCGGCGCCGACCACGACCACCCGGGTGCCCGGCCTGGTCAGATCGGAGCGCAGCGCCTGGGCGTCGTCGATCGTACGGACGGTGTGCCGTCCGGCGAGCGGGCCGGGGCAGCGCAGCCGCCGCGGCCGCATGCCGGTGGCGACGACCAGCCCGTCGTAGGCGAGGGTGGAACCGTCGTCGAGCGTGACGGTCCGCTCGTCGAGCCGGGCGGCGACGGCCTTGGTGCCCAGTCGCCATTCCACGTCCGCCGCGGCGGCCTTCGGGGTGAAGGCCAGGGACTCGAACGGAGTCTTTCCGGCCAGGACCTCCTTGGAGAGCGGAGGCCGGTTGTAGGGCATGTGGGGCTCGTCGCCCACCACGGTGACGGTCCCGGTCCAGCCAGCGGCGCGCAGCTGTTCGGCGGCCCGCAGGCCGCTCATCGAGGCCCCCACGACGACAATGCGTCCGCTCATGTGGATCAGTCCTCGATCCGGATGGCCTGGAGCGGGCAGACGTCCGCGGCTTCCTCGACCTCGTCGCGCAGCGCGTCGTCGGGGTCGGAGACGAACAGCAGGCGGCCGTCGTCGTCCATCGAGAAGACGTCGGGGGCGGCGAAGACGCACTGGCCGTGGTCCTGGCACTTGTTCATGTCGACGACGACCTTCATGGCCGGTCCTCCAGTGGGTGGGGGCGTCGGGGAGAGAGGAGAGTGAAGGGGGTGTGAGGGGTGGGGGCCGGGGCCGCCGGGCACCACCGCCCAAGGGAGTCCGGGGCAGCCCCGCCCCCACACCTTTTGAGTTAAAAAAACAAAAAATACAACCCGAGACCGGCAAAAAAAGGTGCCGG
>NZ_JBEOWS010000401.1:0-8263 GCF_040296125.1 Streptomyces sp. NPDC002265
GGGTGCGGGCGGGGCGTGGTCTTCTACCCCCCCTGTGGCCTCCCCGCCGCCCCGGCGGGGGCCCCCCCGGGGCGGGGGGGCCCCCCCCCCCACTGCCGTGGCGCCGGAGGTCAGGCGGTGAAGGTGAACCAGTTGATGTTGGTGAAGTCCGCGCCACTGCCCGTCGAGAAGACCAGGTAGACGTCGTGGACTCCGGTGGCGGAGGCGACGATGTTCGCGGGAACGCTCTGCCAGCTCTGCCAGCCGCCGCTGCTGGCGAAGTTGATCTCGGCGATCTTCGTGCCGCCGGTGCTGTCGAGCCGCACCTGGACGGAACCGCTGACCCCGGCGGCCGCGCCCGACGCCAGCCGGGCGATGAACTGCTTCGGGGAGGCCGAACCGAAGTCGACGCCGGAGAACTTCAGCCAGTCACCGTTGCCGATGTAGCCCACGTCGCTGCCACCGCCGGTGTCGGTGCAGCTCTCGGTGGTGGTCCCGCTCTGCGCGGAGTAGGACTCGGCCTGGATGGTGCTGTAGGCGCTGACGGCGCCCGAGCCGCCGCCCGAGCCGCCGCCGGTGCCGCCGGCGCCCAGGGTGATGCTCCACGAGGTGGGCGCCCCGTCCTGGATGTGCCCGTCGACGGGGGCCGAGCCGGTGGGGCCGACGTCGTCGTAGGGGAAGGCGTAGCCGATGCTGGCGTACTTGTGAACCAGCCGTGCGTAGTGGTTGGTGATCGGGTCGGTGTAGTACTGCGCGGGCGTGACGCCGTCGGGGTTGTTGTTCCCGCCGGAGACCAGCAGCGAGCTGCGGTTGATCGCGGCGGCGAGCCGGGCGGCGATCGCCCCGCGGGCGTCCCCGCCGGAGTTGTAGAGCGGACCGGACGCGCAGCCGAAGATGTCGACGGCGCTGGGCTTGGTGAACGGCACACCGTTGGTGTTGAGACCGGCGAAGACGATGGCGTTGCCGGAGACGGTGCCGGTGTAGGAACCGATGCTGCCCTGGCCGTTGATGGTCAGCGGGGTGGTGGCGTAGTGGCTCCAGACCCGGTTCAGGTAGTCGTTCCAGTAGCCGCCGAAGTCCACCGGCGAGTGCACGGGCGCCATGACGCGCAGCACCGCGCCGGAGGAGTCGGTGACCACCAGCCGGTCCCAGGGTGCTCCGTCGGCGGCGTGCTGTGCCTGGAGGCCGGAGGCGATGGAGGCGAGGGCGCCGGCAGGCAGCGGGCTGACCGTCTGGGTGCCTCCGCTGCCGGTGCTGGCCATCGAGATGGGCAGCGCGACCATGTCGACGTAGGAGATGTTGGCGTAGAGGTTGGCGCTGTTGAAGGTGAACTCGCAGAACGTCCAGTTGGTCGACCAGTTGGGGTCGGCACTGGTCAGGGCGGGCTGCACCACGCCGGGCACGGTGCCCGGGTTGACGAAGAACTGGAGCTTCTTGCCGACCGAGAAATAGATGCGGCCGCTGATGACGTAATTGGTCAGGTTGACGGTGGTGGCGGCCGAGCCGGAGGCGCCCAGCGGGATGGAGTAGTCGGCGATGGGGGTCACCGCGGACGACGGGTTGGGCAGCCGGTTCAGGGCGCCGTTGGCCGAGACGAAGACCGGCCAGCCGCTGCTGTCGGTGCCTGATATGTAGGCGTAGACGGTGTCGTAGCCGGAGTTGTTCGCCAGTTTGACGGGGAGCGAGGCTCCCGCTGCCGCCGCGACGGAGGTCAGCGGCGAGACCGGTGAGAACGGGCTGAGCGCAACCGCACCGGTGGCGGCGCCGGCTGCGGCAAGGAAGGAACGTCGGGAAACCACAGTGGGGCCCTCCCAGAGGGAGTGATGGTCCGTCAACTACATGACGGTTGGGGGGTGTTGTGTCATGGGGAGTTCTGTGCGGACGTTATTGGACTGGACCAATCACGTCAAGGTTACGGAACCATTACGTCCACGCGTCCGTGAACCGGGCGTGCGCAATCATGATCGTCATGGACGCCCGCTTCCTCGGCATCGCCGAACTCACCGAGACCCCGTCCGCGGCGGTCGTGGTGGACGTCATGCGCGCCTTCACCGTCGCGGCCTGGGCCTTCGCCCGGGGAGCAGAAAAGATCGTTCTCGCCGAGTCGCTCGACCAGGCCCTGGCGCTCAAGGCGCGTAACCCGCACTGGGTGGCCATCAAGGACGGTCCGCCCGCCCCCGGGTTCGACGCCGTCAACTCACCGGGCCTGCTGCGGTCCGTCGACCTCGACGGACGGACCGTCGTACAGAAGACCACGGCAGGGACGGTCGGCGCCCTCGCGGTCAAGGAGGCGTCGCTGGTGCTGTGCGCCGCCTTCGTGGTGGCGGAGGCGACGGCTCAGCTCCTGCGGACCCGCGGGTGCGACCGGGTCACGTTCGTGGTCACCGGCGAGGAAGGCCGGGCCGAGGAGGACCTGGCATGTGCCCAGTACATCGCCGGGAGAGCCGGCGGGACCGGGCCCGAGGCCACCGCGTTCCTCCACCGCGCCGCCGCGTCACGCGCCGCCGCCGAGCTGGCGCAGGGGGTGCGCCAGGGCGTCCACTCCGATGACGTCGCACTCTGCCTCGAGGTCGACCGCTTCCCCTTCGCCATGGTGGCGACCACGGAAGACACACTCATGGTCCTCCGCCCGTACGCCGCACCCTCCCCCTCACCCTCGCGCCCGCACTCCGACTAGGCGTCGAACTGACCGTTGCCGGGCTACGGCTTCAACACCCGGGATTCGGCTGCCCGTCGGGCATACGGCAGGTCAGGCCGTCAGCCGTCTTCAGGTCGGCCTTCATCGGCCTGTCGGTATTCCCCGACGGGGCAGGACCAGGCCGCCCGTTCGCCTGGATCCACCCAGACGACCGTGTCCGCCACCACTCTCGGGACAGCGGGCCGCACGGTACCCGGGACCACAGGCAGCCCGACGGCATACAGCTCGACATAAGCGTCCGGGATCCGACAGGCCATCTCGTAGAGAATGTCCGCCCGCGATGCCGTCGGGTCCACAGTGAAACCCACGCCCATCCCCGACCCGTCCTCGACCAGGATTTCCACGTAACCCTGTCCATCCGGACCGGAATACGTGACGGAGGGTCTCGACTCGATCGCCACCGACAGATCACGTACGACCAGCTCGACGAGATCCCTCAGGTTCGACATGGACGACCCCTTCGAAGTCGAGAGCGTGGCCATTCTCGCAAGCTGAGAAGTGGCGGTGGGCCGCCGTATCCGGAGCCGCATCCCCGGGCACGCCGGCCGTGTGATCGGGGACCGAGGACGGTCCGCTGTCACTCCTCCCCCGAACGCGACCCGGCACGACGTTGCACCCGTGGTCCATACTCTGGGTCGGCAACTTCGGGGAGGGCATGTTCATGCAGTACCGCGGTCGGGGTGCACGAGCCGTCGCACGAGCAGCGGCCGCTGTCGTCGCCGCTGTCCTGATGAGCAGTTGCTCTTCGGGCGAACCCGCCCAGGCCAAGGAATGGCAGGAGGACTACTGCGCCAAGCTGGGCTCCTGGCAGGACGCCAGGCACGCCACGGCGGCCGACGCGACGGACACCGGCGGCGACGACGGAGAGCCCGCCCGAGCGCCCGAGTCGGACAGCCTCGGAACAGCCGGGACCTTGGCCATCGCCGCCGCGAAGAGGCTCGCCGGGGAAGGAATCGAGCACGGCGGCAGCCACATCCTCGACGACACCGTGTACGCCGTCGGCGGCGACGCCGGAGCCGAGCGTCGCGCGGTGTCCTACTGCGACAGCTCGGGATTCGAGACGCTGGTCGACTCGGCCGGCTGACCCCGGGACCGCACGGGTCCGGTGACTGCGGCCACGGACCGCCTCGCGGCCGGCGCCGGCGCCGTCACCCCGCCCGACCCGCGGGCCTCATTTCTCCGCCCGCTGCGTGACGTCCGCCTCGGTGCGGTCGCCCAGGAACTCGTACCAGCGGCGCTCCAGGCACACGTAACGCACGTCCGCCTCGACGAGGCCGAGGAATCCCGACACGGTCTCGGCGAGCCGTTCGTGCAGCCCCGCGTCGGACAGCCGGCCGTCCTCGGCGAAGGCCTGGTAGCTGTCGGCCAGGCTGAACATGTCCGGGTAGACACGGGTGCCCAGATGCTCCAGCGGAACCCGCAGCGCCCACAGCCCACGGTTCCCGCCCACCAGGGAAGGCGAGGCGGACACGAGCATGGCGTGCTTGGTCTTGAACGGCTGCGGCCGGATGCGGGAGACCCAGTCGATCGCGTTCTTCAGCACGCCCGGCACGGAGGCGTTGTACTCCGGGGAGGCGATGACGAAGGCATCGCTGCGGTCCAGCCGCTCGTGCAGTGCCAGGGCCCCGGGCGGCAGCCCCTCGGCCGTCTCCACGTCACCGTCGTACGAGGGCATGTCGAAGTCGCGCATCAGGGCGAGGTCGGCTTCGGCCCCGGAGTCGGAGACGAGCCTGGCCACGAGGGACGCGAGACGGGCGTTGACCGAGTCGGTCCGCAGTGCCGCGCCGAATACCAGCACCCGCAGCGGGCCGGGACGCGTGTCGGAGGTCATGACAGTCCTTCCATCGCAGGCACACGCCTCCCGCGAGGCGCTCACGCAACGAGTGTGATCGGGAAAGAGCCCCCGTGCGACCGACACGCAGGACCGCGGACGGTCTCGTCCCCGGCGCTCCGGCGAGGCGAGCCCCGGCCGGAGCGAGGCCGCCATACTTGATTGACCAATCCAGAAAGAGCGTTAGGCTGGCCGCACGGCACGCCCTGATCGCGGCGGGCGGCGCGGCCATCGTGAACATCAGCTCCATCAACGCCCGGCTGCCCTTCCCCATGGTGGTCGACTACTCGGCGGCCAAGGCCGCTCTGACCAACCTCAACAAGTCCCTGTCCGAGGAGTTCGCACCGCAGGGCGTGCGCGTCAACTCGATCGCCTCCGGCCCGGTCCGCACGCCGTTCTGGACCGCGCCGGGCGGCTTCGCCGACGCCACCGCCGCGAGTGCCGGCACCACCGCCCAGGAAGCGCTCGACGTCGCCGTACCGCAGGGCATGGGGATCACCACCGGACGGATCACCGAGGCGCACGAGGTCGCCGACCTCGCCCTGTTCCTCGTCTCACCCCTCGCCGCCAACATCACGGGCACGGAGACCCTCATCGACGGCGGCCAGGCCAAGACGCTCCGACCCGACCCCGACCCCGACCCGCCCCCGCGACGAGACCGCTCAGGGCCCTCGAACCCCCGCCCGAACAGGGGGCGCGAGGGCCCGCGGCGGTCCGGCCGAACGCTCACCGGCGGTACTCGGACGGCTCCGGTGCGCGGCGGTCCTGGTCGGACATGACCGTCTGTCACCGTCCGGCTGCGCTTGTAACAGGACTGTATTACCGGCCGGTCGGTCGGAACGGAGTGCCGGGCCGGGCCGCTCTTGCTGGTCGTCACAGACGCTCACGCCGACCGAGCAGCCTGGTCTGCCCACCGAAACCGAGGAAGTATCGATGCGCGTTCACCAGCTCACCTTCGCCGCCCTGGCCGTTGCCGCAGGTCTCTCGCTCACGGCCTGCCAGAGCGGCGCGGACGGCACGGGACAGAGCACCTCGTCGTCCGCGTCCGCCACCTCCTCCGCGACCGGCGGTTCGACGGCGGGCGGCTCGACGGCGGGCGGCTCGGACCAGGACGGCGGGAAGGACAGCGCCGGACAGGGTACGGCCGGCACGGGCTCCACCGGACAGAGCACGGCCGCCGGAAGCAGCTCCGGCTCCGACGCGGGCGGTACGGCCACCGGCCGGTGCCACACCGCCGACCTGGAGATCACGGCGAAGGACCGCACCATCGACGGCGACCCCGACGGCACCGTCGTGGTCGAGCTGAAGAACCGCGGCGGCCGGGACTGCACCCTGTCCGGGTACGCGGGCGTCGACCTGAAGACGAATGCGGGGTCGCTGTCCGCGCAGCGCACCGGTGACCCGGCCCCCTCGGCCGTGCTCAGGAGCGGACGGTCCACGGCCTTCGGCATCAGCTACCCGCTCAACACCTCGGGCGGCTCCGGTGTCCGCATCACGGGTCTGCTGGTGACTCCGCCCAACGAGACCAGGACGGTCACTCTCGCCTGGCCCGGTGCCGGCAGCCTGCCCGTCACGGAGGGCGGCGGCATGCCCGTCAAGGTGGGGCCGATCGGCAGCGCCGGCCAGGGCGGCTGACCCGTACGCCCGCAAGCCGAATCGGAAGGTCCACCCCAAGGTCCATGCGCAGTGGGTCTGTTGTCCACCTCCCGAGTACAACCATCCGCCGTAATCGGACGTCTGAACGGATGCCCCGGGATTGGCCGCGGGGCGGATCCGGAATGGGCCGGACGGCCGGACCCGTCGCAGGGGCGGCGCAGTACAGACGGAGGACCGTGGACACGCAAGGCGGCAGGAACATCGACCCCGCGGACCAGTGGGTCCTCGACCCGGAGACCGGTGAGTACCGGCTGCACACGCACGCCGGCGACGCCCCGGCCGCCACCGTGCCGGAGCAGGGCGGGCGTCGCGCACGCCGCGAGGCGGAACGGCGACCCGCTCCGGAGCCGGGCGAGGGCGCCCACGGCGGCGGCGGTACGGGCGAGGGCGCCCGCCGCGGCGGCGCGGCGAAGTCCCGGAAGGCCAAGCGGTCCACGAAGCGCAGGGTCCTGGTGTGGACCGCGGGCACGCTGGGTTTCGTACTGGTGGCGGGCGCCGGCGGGGCGTATCTGCTCTACCGGCACTTCAACAACAACATCAACACGGTGGACGTCGGCAACGCGGGCAGCAAGAACGCGACCAGCGACGACGCGGTGAACATCCTGGTCATCGGCACCGACAGCCGAATAGGCCTGGGGGGCAAGTACGGCGACGCCGGCAGCGTGGGCCACGCCGACACCACGATCCTCTTCCACGTGGCGAAGGACCGGTCGAACGCGACGGCGATGAGCATTCCCCGCGACATGGTCACCGGCATCCCGGACTGCCCGACCAAGCAGAAGGACGGCTCCACCAAAACGATCAAGGGAACGCCCCAGGCGTCGTTCAGTCCGCGTTTCAACGAGAGCCTCGGCCAGGAGGGCCGCGACCCGGGCTGCACCATGCGGACCGTCTCCAAGATCACCGGCCTGCCGATCGATCACTTCATCCTGGTCAACTTCGAGGCCGTGAAGACGCTCTCCACGGCGGTCGGCGGCGTACCGATCTGTCTCACGCACGCCATCGACGACACCGACGAGCGGGGGCAGGGCTCCCATCTGCGTCTGGCCGCCGGCCCGCACACGGTCCAGGGCGAACAGGCGCTGCAGTTCGTCAGGACGCGTCACTCGCTGAAGAACGGCAGTGACCTGGACCGCATCGACCTTCAGAAGCAGTTCCTGGGTTCGATGATCCGCCAGATGAAGTCCGGCAACACCCTCACCGATCCCACGAAGCTCTTCAAGCTGGCGAACGCGGCCACCAAGTCGCTCACCGTGGACACCGGCATCGGCGGAGTCGACAAGCTCACCGCGCTCGCCAAGGATCTCAACCGGGTGGATTCCGAGCACATCACCTTCACGACGTTGCCGGTCGTGGACAATCCGGCGGAGGGGAAGAACCACCGGACCGTCGTGATCGACCAGACCAGGGCGCCCGCGCTCTTCACGGCGATCAAGAACGACGTCTCGCTGACCGCGGTCGCGAAGAAGCCCACGACGGCCGACGCCAAGCTCAAGGGCCCCAAGGCGGACCCGTCGCAGGTCCGGGTCACCGTCTACAACAGCGGCGGCCCCCAGGGCGCGGCGCAGAACACCCTGGAGTGGCTGCAGAACACCAAGGGTGTCGCCCACTCCACCAACGGCGGCAACGGCCCCGGGGCGAAGCAGGACCGTACGACGCTGGCCTACGCTCCCGAGCAGGCCGGCCAGGCCCGGGCGCTCGCCGCGATGATGGGCCTGTCCGCGTCGGCGCTCCACCCCGCCACGGCCGCCGCCGGGTCAGGGTCCGGTACCGATATGACCCTCACCCTCGGGCGCGACTTCCACGGCCCCGGAGTGCCGCTCACCGACCCGGCGAAGCCCCCGGCCGACATCCCGCAGTCGAGCGCCGACAAGAAGGAGTGCGTCGGCTGACGGCGGACGGGGCGGGTACCTCGGCGGCGACGGGACGTACGTAGAACCCGCTTCGCCGCCCGGTACGACGGTGCACGGCCGTCACCTGGGCCGTACGGCCGCGCGGCCGTCCCGGCGCCCTCGCGCTGTTGCGGAGGGAACCGCCCCGCGTTGGAATCAAGTGTGAGGCACTTTGGCGGCGCCATGTCCGCCGGCCGTCCCGCCCCC
>NZ_JBEOWS010000402.1:0-8251 GCF_040296125.1 Streptomyces sp. NPDC002265
GTAGCTGCTGAGCAGCGTGTTCGTGTTCGTCCACGCGGCCATGGTGCGGGTACTGCCGGTCTTGGTGATCGTCTTGGCCGTGTACAGACCGTGAGCGCTCCGGCCGGGTGGCCGTGCTCCCGGCCGCACGCGGTGAGGGCGAGCACGCCGCGGCCGGTGACCCGGGTGCGGGCGTCCAGTGCGCCGGGATCGACCGAGAGCCGGGCCGCGATGTCGGTGGCGTAACAGGTGTCGGGGATGCCGAGTTCCTCCTTCACCTGCTCGGATCTGGCCCGGAACGCCTCCGGGTCCGCGAAGGAGACACCGGCGAAGGCGTCCTCGGGAAAGCCGTCCTGGTGGGGCAGCAGGTATCCGGCTTCCGCCGGGTGCGCGGGACCTTCGCCGCCGCCCGTCCAGCCGCCGTCCTCACTGTCCTCGGCGTCGAACGCGTCATAGTGGCGCACCACTTCCCCGCCCTCGGCGATGCACCAGGCCGTCCAGCCGTCGCCGCAGCTCATTCCGTACCACTGGGCCGCGCCGAAACGGCGGCTGAGGTCGGAGCAGCGCCGACGTACGACGTGCTCGAGCGCTCCGTCCTCGTCCTCCGCGTCCTCGATGGAATGGGTGTCCTGGGAGGTGTGGCCGAAGACCAGCGTCCAGCCGTCCAGTGCCGGGCTGACGAAGACGCGTGCGCAGTCGGAATGCGGCCGGTTGCGGTCCCACGCGTGCCGGTCGTGGTTCCAGGCCGAGGCGCCCGTCCGCAGCGTGACCGGCTCGGGGTCGCCCAGGTCGAACGCCTCCAGCACCGCCGCCTGATCGCTGGTCGGCACCGCGTACCACGATCCGCACAGGTGCAGGGCCTGCGGAATCTCGGTCAGCCTTTTGATCCTGGTCAGCCGACGCCAGGCGTCCTGGTCCCGGCGACCGAGGGCGGCCGGTCCGCCGACGGCCGCCAGCGCCTCCAGGGCACCGGAGCGGATTCGGGGACCGGTCGCGGGCTGCTCCCGCAGGCGCCGCAACGCCGAAAGGGCACCAGCGCCGATCGCCTTGAAGGCCCACACGGCTCGCTGCCGAACCTCGGGGTCGGGGTCGCCCAGCAAGGGGACCAGCCGGCCGACGAAGCGCGCCGCGGCCTCTCCCCGGCGCTGGAAGGCGAACAGCGCGTCACCGCGTACCTCCGGGTGCGGGTGCTGCAACAGCGGTTCGTAGACCGCCGGATCGGCCACGTTCAGCCGTCCCAGCGCCCAGCCCGTCCGCCGGGCCACCTCGGGCGAGCCCGCCGACGCGAGGGCTTGCGCCAGCGGAAGGAGTGCGGGCTCCCCGATCCTGCACAGGACGTCCGCCGATATCGTCCAGTCGACCGGTGACCGCTCGTCGCCGAGCACGTCCAGCACGGCCGTGACCACGGCCGCCCCCTGCCGCACCAGTGCATCGCGAGCGGGCTGAGTGTCCTGCCATGACCCCGAGAGCCGTTCGGTCACCTGATCCTTGTCCATGCCGGGCACCCTAACCACGCGGACCGACAACGCCCTCCCGGCGCCGACGGCCCGCCATCACGCTCCTGCCCGCGCCGCGCCTGCCCTGCCGTCGTCCCGGCGAGCGCCGGACATGGGCGGGACACCCCGCTCGGGTCAAGCCGTGTTCCCCGCGTTGCGCAGGCGGGCGAAGGACGTGTCCAGGCCTGTCTTCATCAGTCGGGAGAGCGGTCGTTCGACCAGGCGGCGCACCAGCCAGCTCAGCACCAGGAATCCGGCGATGACGGTCACGACCAGCAGCCGGGCGTCCATGGTGTCCCGCAGCCGGTTGATCAGCGTCGTACGGCCGTCGGTTCATAACTGTGATCAAGATCGGGCACGGCTATCGCGCGACCGCCGCATACGGAACCATGAGGCATGCGCTCGGACGGCTGGCACCTCACCGAAGACCTCGACGAATTCCTCGCCCGGAGCGGGGACTTCCTGCGCACGCGCCCCGCGCTGCACACGGTCGCGCTCACGGTGACCGAGACACTGCGCGTGCGCGGAATGCACACGTACGGCTCCGAGGCCCCCGTCTTCGGCCTCCTGAGGCAGGCGGGCGAGGTCCGGGCCGCCTTCCTGCGCACCCCGCCCCAGAGCCTGAGCCCGACCCGCCTCACCCCGGAGCAGGCCGACAGCCTAGCGGCCCGCCTGGCCGCCCTCGGCCACCGTCTCCCCGGCGTCAACGCGGACCACGACACCGCCACCGCCTTCGCCGAGGCCTGGCAGCGGCACACCGGCGCGACACCGACCCTCCACAGGCGTCACCGCCTGTACCGACTCGGGGATCTCACCCCGGCACAACCGCTCCCGGGCGGCCGGGCACGAGTCGCGGGACCTCAGGACCGCCGACAACTCATGCGCTGGTACCGCGAGTTCACCGCCGCCGCCGGAATCGCCCAGTCCATGGACGCCGGTTCCTGGGCCGACGCGCGGATCGCCCGCGCGGGCATCACGTTCTGGGAGACCCCGGACGGCACACCCGTCTCGATGGCGGGCGCCACCGCGATGGTCGCCGGCCAGATCCGGGTGGCCCCCGTGTACACCCCGGCCCGGCTGCGCGGGCACGGCTACGCGGGGGCGGTGACCGTCGAGGTGAGCCGGGCCGCCCTGGCCGCGGGCGCGCAGGAGGTCGTCCTCTTCGCCGACCTGGCCAACCCCACCAGCAACGGCCTCTACGGCCGTCTCGGCTATCGGCCGGTCGCCGACTTCGCCGTGTACGAGTTCCCGGAGACCTCGGCGGCAGACGTTCCCGGCCGGACCGGCTGACCTGGGGAGGACCGTCGGAATGACGGTCCGTCAACCTCCGTACCCGCTCGCCGGGTGAACGTGCCGGCCGCACGATGACGGCCCTCGGCCGGGCATCGGCGCATCAGGCGGAGGTCGGTTCCCGTTCCGCGAGCGTTCAACTCGTGGTGCCTGCCCGCGCTGTGTGGTGTCTCTATGTTTCCTGAGGGTTTTGACGGAGGGGGCTATGGACACTCTTCTTGCAGTCCGGGCTCGTGGGATCACCCGATACTTCGGTGACGTCGTCGCACTCGACGGTGTCGATCTGGATGTGGCTCAAGGGCAGATCCACGGCCTGGTCGGACCGAACGGCGCCGGGAAGACGACACTGCTCGGCCTCCTGCTGGGGCTGGCCGTCGCCGACAGCGGCCGCCTGGAGGTCCTGGGGACGCCGGTCGGCCGGGCGCTCGCCGTCCCCGACGGGGTCGCCGGATTCGTGGACGGCCCCGGTCTCTACCCCGCGCTCACCGCCCGGCAGAACCTCGCGGCGCTGGCCGCCCTGCGCGGCCGTACGGCACGGACGGCGGGCATCGACGACGTGCTCGACCAGGTCGGGCTCACCGATGTCGCCGACGACCGGGCCCGCGGTTTCTCCCTCGGCATGCGGCAGCGGCTCGGACTCGCCGCCGCCCTGCTCACCAGGCCGAGGCTGCTCGTGCTAGACGAACCCTCCAACGGCCTCGACCCGGCCGGGAAGCGGCATGTGCACCGAGTCCTGACCCGGCTCGCGGCGGACGGGACCGCCATCGTGCTGTCGAGTCACCGTATGGACGACGTCGAGGCGTTGTGCTCGGACGTCACCCTGCTGGCCACCGGGCGGGTCGTCTTCTCCGGTCCGCTGAGCAAGCTGGCCGCCGAGAGCCGTGAACTGGACTACCGGCTGCTCACCTCCGACCCGCGGGCCGCCCGCGCGCTGGCCCTGAGCACGCCCGGCATCGCGGTCGTCGACGACGGCGGAGCACCGACCGCCGCGGCGGCACCGCACGACGCACCCGCACCCCCACCCTCGCGTGCCGTGCCCGCGCAGCGCGGCGCCCCGGCGCGGTACGGGGCCGACGCGTTCGTCGTGAGCGCGCTGGTGCCCGCGCTCGACGTCCTGGTGGCGCGGATCGTACGGGCGGGCATCGCGGTGCGCGAGCTGGCCCCCGTGGTGTCGCCGCTGGAGGCAGCGTTCCTGGCCCTGACCGAACAGCAGGAGGCCGACCGATGACCACCGACGCCGCTGCCGCGGACGCCGCCACCGGTACCCCTGCCGACGACCGGACCGGCGACAGCGACGTCCCGGGCAGGATCCGCGCCGTCCCGGTGACACGCGGCTTCCGCTTCGAACTGGTCAAGCTGTTCGCCCAGTGGCGGATCCGGCTGCTGGTGCTGGCCTGCTGGATCACGCCGGCGCTGTTCGTCGCGGCGGTGAGCCGGCAGAGCACGCTGCCCTCCGACACCCTCTTCGGCCGCTGGATGCACGCCACGGGGTGGGCCGGGCCGCTGGTGATGCTCGGGTTCGCGGGCACCTGGGCGCTGCCGCTGCTGACGTCGGTGGTCGCCGGTGACGTGTTCGCCGCCGAGGACCGGCTCGGCACCTGGCGTCATCTGCTGGTGGCGGTCCGCTCGCCCCGGCGCATCTTCGCGGCGAAGGCGCTGGCCAGTCTCACCGTCATCGTCTCGCTGGTGGTGGGGATGGCGTGCTCCAGCACGGTCGGCGGGCTCGTGGCGGTCGGCAACCAGCCGCTGATCGGCCTCGACGGCCATGTGCTGGCCCCTTCGGACGCCGCCGGTGAGGTCCTCCTCGCCTGGGTGTGCGCGCTCGCGCCCACACTGGCTCTCGCCGCGATCGGACTGCTGGGATCGGTCGCGCTGGGGCGCTCGCCGATGGGGCTGCTGCTGCCCGCGCTGGTCGCGCTCACGATGCAGCTCGCCCAGATGCTGCCGCTGCCCGTGGCCGTGCGTCTCGCCCTGCCCGGCTGTGCGTTCATCGCCTGGAGCGGTCTGTTCACCAGCCCGGCGCAGCTCGGCCCGCTCCTCATCGGCGTCACGGTGAGCCTGGTGTGGGCGGTGACGGCCACCGTGCTGGCGTACCTCCTCTTCCTGCGGCGCGACTTCACCAACCCGTCCTACGACGGCCCGGGGCGCCGCGCGCTGACCCTCGGCGTGCTCCCGCCGGTCTGCCTGCTGGTCCTCACGGTCGCGGCGGTCGCCGTGGCGAGGCCGTCCATGGGTTCCGGGATCGACCAGGTCGAGGTCAAGCGGTCGGTCGCCACGGCGTTCGCGCATCTGTACCGCCTCCAGACGGAGCAGCTGAACCGCCCGGCCGTCACCGAGGCGCAGCTGCGGGTCACGGCCGCATGCGACAAGGGCGCCGGCCGCAGCGCCGCCCAGGGGCCGGGCAACGACTGGCGCTGTGTCGTCACCTGGCATCTCCCGGGCGTCCAGGCCCCGGGGACCGCGATCTACCAGCTCGACCTCACCTCGGACGGGCGGTACATGGCCGACGGTGACGGACCGAAGGAAGTGAACGGCTACTTCCTGGTGCGGACCCCGACCGGGGACGCGCCCAACCCGCTGTGGCAGTTCGACGGCAATGTCGAGCTGTTCTCCACCACGCCGAAGGGATGAGCCCATGCAGGTGACGCGCCGGCGGCGGCACGACGAGAAGAGAGCTTCCTTCGTCGTTCTCGGCAGACCCGTAGGCCGCCGGAACACGCTCGTGACCGCGGGCCTCACCGCGCTCGCCGTGGCGGCCGCGGGCACCGCCTTCGCCCAGACCCACCAGTTCGGCACCGACCAGGTCGGCCAGGTCACCGCCCGGGGCCAGGTCGTCTCAAGCGACCAGTACATCGCCCCCTACGGCGAGCGTCTGGTCGTGAACAACGGCAAGATCATGTCGTCCGCGGTCAGCCCGGACGGCACCCACCTCGCGGCCTCGGTCGCCGACGGCGGGATGGCACTGGCCCTCGTGGACCTCAAGAGCTGGAAGGTGCAGCAGCTCGTCGGCGCCTCCGCGTCGGCGGACCTGCGGATCGGCAGCAACGCCGTGGGGCAGGAGGCCCCGGCGTACTCCCCCGACGGCAAGCAGCTGTGGCTCGGCCAGACCGACGGCTACACGCGCTTCACCGTGAACGCGGACGGCACCCTCGCGAGCCCGGTGTCCGTACGGATCCCGGCGGACGGGCCCCGGCACGCCCTGGCGGCCCAGGCCGTGTTCTCGCCGGACGGGTCCACCGTGTACTCCGCGGTCAACGGACAGAACCGGGTGGTCGCGATCGACGCGGCGACCGGGACCGTCCGGCAGAGCTGGGCCGTGGGCAACGCCCCGCGCGGTATCGCCGAGGCCGGCGGCAAGCTCTACGTGAGCAACGAGGGCGGGCGCCCGGCACAGCCCGGCGACACCACCATCAACTCGTACAACACCCAGGTGCCGGCCGACCCGGTCACCGCGGCCACCACCACCGGCACGGTCAGCGTCATCGACCTGGCGGACCCCGCCGCCGCCGTCAGGAGCATCGACGTCGGCCTGCATCCGACCGCCGTGTACGCGGCGAAGGGCGCGGTGTTCGTCACCGACACGGCAACCAACGACGTGTCGGTCATCGACACCGCCCGCGACAAGGTCGTACAGACCATCGCCACCCGGCCGTGGCCGGAGGCGTCGGTGGGCTACGAGCCCGACGCGGTGACGCTCACCGGCGACGGCCGTCTGCTGGTGACGCTCGGCCGCGCCAACGCGGTCGCCGTCTACCGCTACACCTCCCCGCAGGAACCGGTCGGTTACGTCGGTCTGCTCCCGACGGACTACTTCCCCGCCGAGATCGCCACCGTCGGCGACTCCGTCGTGGTCTCCAACACCCGCGGGATCGACGCCCGTCGGCCCACCAGCAGCGCCGGGCACGGCACGCACGACACCACGTCCAGCCTGACGCGGTTCACCCTGCCGAACGACCGGGTCATCCGTTCCGAGACGGCCGAGGTGTTCCGGCAGAACGGCTGGACCCCTCGCGCGGTCACCCTCGCCGACAGCCGCGGCAGGGCGAAGCCGGTGCCGGTCCCGGCGCGGCTCGGCGACCCGTCGACGATCAAGCACGTCTTCCTGATCGTCAAGGAGAACCGCACCTACGACCAGGTCTTCGGTGACCTGCCGCAGGGCAACGGCGCGCCCGCGCTGGCGGAGTTCGGCGAGAACGTGACGCCGAACCAGCACGCGCTGGCCGAGCGGTTCGGCCTCTACGACAACACGTACGACATCGGTACGAACTCCGCCGAGGGCCACAACTGGCTGATGCAGGCGGACAATCCGGAGTACACCGAGTCCTCGGCCGGTGAGTACCTGCGCAGTTACGACACCGAGGACGACGCGCTCGGCCATCAGCGGACCGGGTTCCTGTGGACCGGGGCGCAGGCGGTCGGCAAGTCCGTCCGGGACTTCGGCGAGTTCCAGCAGTTTCTGACCAAGCCGTCGGGCGCGAGCTGGCAGAACCTGTACTGCGACGCGAAGAACATGGGCGCGACCGGGCAGGGCACCGCCTACCTGCTGAACTCGTCCTCGCCGATCCCGTCGCTCAACAGCGTGTCGGTGCCCGGCTTCCCGAAGTTCGACACCGGCATCCCGGACATCTACCGCACCGAGATCTGGAAGCAGGACTTCGAGAAGAACGGTCCGGCGAACCTGAACATGTTCTGGCTCTCCAGCGACCACACCGGCGGTCCGGCGAACGCGGCGGCCCAGGTGGCGGACAACGACCTCGCGACCGGCCGGATCGTCGACGAGATCTCCCACAGCAAGTACTGGAAGGACTCGGCGATCTTCGTGGTCGAGGACGACTCCCAGGCAGGTCTCGACCACGTCGACGGCCACCGCGCCCCGATCCAGATCATCAGCCCCTGGGCCCGGCACGGTGTCGTCGACAGTCACTACTACACGCAGATCACGATGATCCGGACCATCGAGCAGATCCTCGGGATCCACCCGATGAACCAGAAGGACAGTGCGGCCGACCCGATGCGTGCGGCGTTCAGCCGGAAGCCGGACTACACGCCGTTCGAGGCGCTGCCCAACCGGACCTCGCTGACCGCGGGTCTGAGCACGCCGCCCGCCTGCGGTGTGGACACCCCGGCGCCGCAGGACCCGAGCGCGGCGGCCGCGCCGAAGGCGATCGTGCCGGTGGCCGAGCAGGCGGTAGCCAAGGCGTGGGACACCTGGAAGTCGCACCAGCGGCTGACGGGTCCCCAGGCCGTGCCCGACTTCGCCAACCCCGCTCAGATGAACCACTTCACCTGGTACCAGACGCACGACTGGGGGAAGCCGTACCCCGGCGAGGCGCGGATCTTCCGGCCCGAGGACGTGCCGGGTGCCTACATCCCGTCGTCGGAGTCCGACGGCTGACGCCGAGTCGAGCTGCGCAGAGTCGAACTGAGCCGGGCCGATCTGTCGGTTCGGCAGGCCGAGGACCGCGGCATCCCGGAGCACGGGGTGC
>NZ_JBEOWS010000403.1:0-8240 GCF_040296125.1 Streptomyces sp. NPDC002265
GGAGAGTAGGACGCCGCCGAACAAATTTTGAGAAAACCCCCGTGCCATTCGGCACGGGGGTTTTCTGCGTTTAGGCTCGACCTTATGCGCTATGACCTGGTTATTTTCGACAACGACGGAGTCCTCGTCGACAGCGAGCCGATCTCCAACCGGCTTCTGGCGGCCTATCTGACGGAACTCGGGCACCCCACCTCGTACGAGGACTCCATCCGTGACTACATGGGATCCGCGATGCACCGGATCCATGACCTCGTCCAGGAGCGCACGGGCCGGCAGCTGCCCCCGGACTTCGACGACGTCTTCCATGCGCGGGTGTTTGCCGCCTTCGAGCGGGAGTTGAAGCCCGTGCCCGGAGTCGCGGACGTCCTGTCGCAGCTGACGGCGGACGCCGTGCCCTACTGCGTCGCCTCGTCGGGCAGCCACGAACGGATCAGGGTGGGACACCGCACGACCGGACTCGACCGCTGGTTCGACGAGGACAGGATCTTCAGCTCCCAGGACGTCGGGCGAGGGAAGCCGGCGCCGGACCTGTTCCTGTACGCCGCCGAACGGATGGGGGTCCCGCCGCAGAGGTGCGTCGTCATCGAGGACAGCCCCCTCGGGGTCCAGGCGGCCGTAGCCGCCGGGATGGACGTGTACGGGTTCACCGCCATGACACCCGCGGAGCGGCTCGCCGGGGCCACCCAACTCTTCTCGGACCACGCGCAGTTGGCTGACCTGCTGGTGTGACCTGGGGCAGCGCGGCGCGCTGACATTTGTCATGCGGAGCTCCAGACGATCGTTTCTACTGGCGGACCGGGCCCGAGCGGGAAGCTGAGGGCATGACGACGAACACCGAGAGCAAGAGCCAGAGCCAGAGCAAGGCCGCCAACTTCGCGCCGCTCCTCGTGGACGTGGCGGTGCCGATCGGGTCGTACTACCTGTTCAAGGACGGGTTCGGGACGAGCACGCTGATGGCGCTCGGCCTCAGCAGCGTCGCGCCGGCCGTGCGCACCGCGTGGAGCGTCGCCAAGGAGCGCAAGGTCAACGCCTTCGCCCTGCTGATCCTCTGCGTCAACGTGGTCACGCTGCTGCTCAGTTTCGTCGCCGGTGACCCCCGGCTGATGCTCGCCAAGGACAGCGGCGTCAGCAGCGTCATCGCCATCGGCATCCTGGTCTCCGTGGCCCTGGGGAAGCCGATGATGACCGCCGGCATGAAGCCCTGGCTGGTGAAGGGCGACGCGGCGCGGGAGGCCGCCTGGGCGCGGCTCCAGGCGGGATCGCCGGCCTTCCGGCGGGCCGAGCGGGTCTTCTCGCTGGTCTGGGGTGTGGTGCTGCTCGCGGAGTGCGCCGTGCGGGTCGTGGGCGCGTACACGCTGCCCGTGGACACCATGGTCTGGCTCGGCTCGGTGATCCTCGTCGTCGCGATGACCCTCGGGTTCCTGATCAGCGGCGCGCTGGCCGCCGGGCCCATGGCGCACATGGTGATCGCCGAAGCCAAGTCCGAGGGCGCGGTGGTCGGCGGTTCCGGGCCGGCCGCGACCGCCGGAACCCGCGGTCCCGTCCCGGCGGTCGCCGCCGCCAGCTAAAGCTGAGCGAAATTCATCTTTGGCTTGATCTACCCACAGGTAGCCCGGGGCCCTACGCTCGCCGCCATGACAGATGTGCTGCGGCGCGGTAGGGCCTCGTTGGCGTTCAGTTTCTTCGCCCAGGGCGCCACCTTCGCCCTGCTCGTGACGCGGATCCCGGCCATCCAGGACCGGTACGGCGTCTCCGACGCGCTCCTGCCCGTCTTCCTCGCCGCCGTACCCGTCCTCGCGGGCGTCGGCAGTGTGACGACCGAGCAGCTGGTGAAGCGAATACCGCCGAGCCGGCTGCTGCGCTGGTCCCAGCCGGTGGTGCTGCTGGCGCTGCTCGGCGTCGGCGCCGGGGACCGGATGGTCGAGCTGGCGGTCGCGCTGGCCGCGTTCGGGCTGGCGGTGGGCGCGCTGGACGCGTCGATGAACATGCTCGGGGTGAGCCTCCAGCGGACGTACGGGCGCAGCATCATGCTCAGCTTCCACGCCGTGTACAGCCTGGGCGGGATCGTGGGCGCCTCGCTGGCGTGGGCGGGCGCGCACTGGCAGCTGGCGCTGTGGGTGTCGTATCTGCCGGTCGTGGCGGTGCTGCTGCCGGCCGCGCTGGTCGGCAGCCGGTGGTACGTCGACGGGGACTCCGAGCCGGTGGACGGAGAGAGCGGCGCGGAGGGCGGCACCGGGAGCGGTCTGGTGTTCAAGCTGCTGCTTCCGCTCTGTCTGGTGATGACCTTCGCGTACATCGGCGACTCGACCGTCTCCAACTGGAGCGCGAAGTACCTCCAGGACACCCTGGGGAGCTCGGAGCAGCTGGCGACCGTCCCGTACAACGTGTACATGGTGACGACGCTGCTCGGGCGGACGATCGGCGACTTCGGCGTACGGCGGTTCGGGGCCGCGGCGGTGGTGCGGCTGGGCGCGCTGGTCGCGGCGGCCGGGTTCGCCGTGGTGGCCGGGGCGCCCGGGGCGTGGGTCGGGATGCTCGGGTTCACCTTGCTGGGCCTGGGCCTGTGTGTGCTCGTACCGCAGACCTTCGCCGCCGCCGGACGGCTGTTCCCGGGGGCGTCGGACGCGGCGATCGCGCGGCTGAACATCTTCAACTACGTGGGATTCCTGATCGGTTCGCCTCTGGTGGGCGCGCTCGGGGACGCCTGGAGCTACCGCGGGGCCATGCTCGTACCGATGGTGTTGGTGCTGCTGACGTTGGTGTACGCCAGGTCGTTCGCCGCTCGGCCGGACCGATACGGTGGCGAGCATGAGCGGCCGCGCACAGCTGATGTGGGACGAGGCAGTAACGGGCTATGACTTCGGTCCGGACCATCCGATGGATCCGGTCCGGCTCGCCCTGACCCGGAGCCTGGTCGGCGCCTTCGGGCTCGACAAGGACATCGACGTGGTCGCGGCGAAGCCGGCCGGGGAGTCGACCCTGCGGCTCGTCCACCGGGAGGACTACGTCGAGGCGGTCAAGGCCGCGTCGGCGGATCCGGCGTCGGCGGACCAGTCGTACGGGCTGGGGACGGTGGACGATCCCGCCTTCGCCCGGATGCACGAGGTGTCGGCGCTGATCGCGGGCCAGTCGGTGGGGGCGGCGGAGGCGGTGTGGCGCGGGGACGCGTTGCACGCGGTGAACTTCGCGGGCGGGCTGCACCACGCGATGCCCGGCTCCGCCTCCGGGTTCTGCGTCTACAACGACGCCGCGCTCGCGATCGCGCGGCTGCTGGAACTGGGCGCGGAGCGGGTCGCTTACGTGGATGTCGACGTGCATCACGGCGACGGGGTGCAGGCGGCCTTCTGGGAGGACCCGCGGGTGCTGACGATCTCGTTGCACGAGCACCCCCGGACGCTGTTCCCGCAGACGGGGTGGCCGCAGGAGACGGGTGCGGACGCTGCCGAGGGCACGGCGGTGAACGTGGCGCTGCCGGCCGGGACCGGGGACGCGGGGTGGCTGCGGGCGTTCCACGCGGTCGTGCCCGAGCTGATCGCGGACTTCGGGCCGCAGGTGCTGGTGAGCCAGCACGGGGCCGACACGCACTTCGAGGACCCGCTCGCGCATCTGGCGGTGTCGCTGGACGCGCAGCGGGCCGTGCAGTCGGCCTGTCACGAGCTGGCGCACACGTACGCAGACGGACGCTGGGTCGCGCTGGGCGGGGGCGGGTACGCCGTGGTGGAGGTCGTACCGCGGTCGTGGACGCATCTGGTGGGCATCGCGGCGGGGCGGGAGATCGCCCCGGAGACGGTGATTCCGGAGAGCTGGCGGCAGGAAGTGTTCGCGCGGGCACGGGAGTTGGCGCCGATGCGGATGACCGACGGGCGGTGGCCGGTGGCTTGGGCGGACTGGGAGTCCGGGTACGACCCGGCCGACCGTCTGGACCAGGCGGTGCTTGCCACGCGGCGGGCGGTGTTCCCGTTGCGGGGGATGCTGGCGTAGCCGCTCCGCTGGGGGTGTTGTGACCTGCGGGTCCGTTGTGGCTGTTTGCGCAGTTCCCCGTGCCCCTGGGTGCTTGGGCTGGTGTTGCGGGTGGCCTGCGGGTCTGTGGTGGCTGTTTGCGCAGTTCCCCGTGCCCCTGGGTGCTTGGGCTGGTGTTGCGGGTGGCCTGCGGGTCTGTGGTGGCTGTTTGCGCAGTTCCCCGCGCCCCTGGGTGCTTGGGCTGGTGTTGCGGGTGACCTGCGGGTTCGTGGTGGCTTGTCGCGCAGTTCCCCGCGCCCCTGGGGATGTGGGGGTGTGGGATGTGCGGGTCTGTGGTGGCTTGTCGCGCAGTTCCCCGTGCCCCTTGGGGTGGGGGCGGGGTTAGGCCGACTGTGCGGTGTTCGGGGGTTTTGTGGGCGGGGGTGGTGCGGGTCCGTCAGCATCGCTCACGTGTTGAGCATCGGCGCTCTGCGCGCCCATCTGCTGACCGCGCATCTGGCCGGGCCCGTGGCCACCTCCAGGGAGGAGAGCCTGCGGAGCTATCGGCTGTTCGCCGCCCGCGATCCCCGCGTGCTGATCGGGCTCGATCCCGAATGGTCCTGGTCGCAGCGGGATCTGATCGGGCTGATGGCGGACAAGTGCGGGGTCTCGAGCGACCCCGGTTGTGTCTCCGGCCATGATGTGATCGACCCGGAGCGGACCCTCGCCGCCCTCGACGCCTTCGCCGACCGGCTCGCGGCGGTCGCCCGGCGCGGTGCTCCCGTGCTTCTCGGCACCGGGCACCCGCACCGTCTGCTCGGTTTCTACGCCGCGCTTGCGGACGCGTTGTCGGCGGCAGGATGTACCGTCATCGTCCCAGCGAAGGGTCGCTGTGTCGACATAACGACCCGGTTCGGTCTACGCACGTACAACCTTGATTACGTACAGGGGGTCGCGCTCGTAAGGGAACCCGACGCCGAACGCCCCGGTTGTGAGCCGGGCGCACATACGCACTCGCCGCTCCCGGTTCGTACCGCTCTGGCCGGGGCGGCCGACGCCGGCGGGCCCCTGCCGGAGCTGGTCATCGGGGACCACGGATGGGTCTGCGGGGCAGGTCAGCTGGGGTTCGAGGCCATCGGCCTGGCCGACACCGACGACCCCGCGCTTTTCGTGGGGGAGGCCGAGGGGTCCGTGTCCGTGGTAGTTCCACTTGATGACGCCGTGCGATCCGATTACTACCGTCCGCTTACCCGCTACGTACTCAATCGAGCGTGTCTGTCACAGTAGGCCGCGGATGGGTGCACCTCTTCCCCACTCGCATCACCCGCCCCTAGTCTGGGGAGTGAGCACGCAACGACGAAGAGTCACCGGAAGGGGAAGCCGGTGGCCGTCGAGTGCGGAAGGTTCAGGTGGGTGTCATGGGTGCAGCTGGCGAGAGGCCTCTGAACGAGGTTCAGTTCCTTACCGTGGCGGAGGTCGCCTCGGTGATGCGAGTTTCGAAGATGACCGTGTACCGGTTGGTGCACAGCGGTCATCTGCCCGCGATCCGGGTGGGGAGGTCTTTCCGCGTCCCGGAGCAAGCGGTTCACGAGTACCTCCGTGAGAGCTATGTGGGGGTGGAGACGGCCTGACGGCTGTTCCGGGGAGACCCGGAAACACCTCGATTACGACCTCAGCGCTCGGGCGGGTAGGCTAGCCCCTCGTAGGTCGTATGGGCCCATGGCGCCCAGCACCGAGTGATGAGAAGTGAGCGAGGGTAGTCGTGGGCTCTGTTATCAAGAAGCGGCGCAAGCGGATGGCCAAGAAGAAGCACCGCAAGCTGCTCAAGCGCACGCGCGTTCAGCGTCGCAACAAGAAGTAGGCGACAGCGCGAAAGCGTGTCACTGTGGCCCCCCACCGCGATAGGTGGGGGGCCACAGTCCTATCCGGAACCCGTGTTCGGAACCACTGTTTTGCGACACTCGCCGTCGCTTCGTGCATCGCGCGGTCATCACAGCGCAATATCGACCCGCTAAGTTGGCCGCAGACGGGGAACGCAGGCAGGGTACGAGGCCTGGGCAGGCGATGGACCCGGGCAGGGTGCGAGGTCGGGAAGGAAGGCGCTGATCTTGGGCAAGGTCGTGCTCGTGACCGGGGTGGCCCGTCAACTGGGGGGCCGGTTCGTCCGGCGCATCCAGCGCGACCCGCAGGTGGACCGGGTCATCGCCGTGGACGCCGTCCCGCCCGAGCACCATCTCGGGGGCGCCGAATTCATCCGGGCCGACATCCGGCAGCCCGCCATAGCGCGGGTGCTCGCCGAGACGAACGCGGACACGGTCGTCCATCTGGACGTCACCGCCACCGCCCTCGGCAGCGGCAGCCGGACCACGGTCAAGGAGACCAACGTCATCGGCACCATGCAGCTGCTCGGCGCCTGCCAGAAGTCCCCGACCGTCAAGCGGCTGGTGGTGAAGTCCAGTACGAACGTCTACGGGTCCGCACCCCGCGACCCTGCCGTGTTCACCGAGACGATGCCGCCCAAGTCGCTGCCCAGCGGCGGCTTCGCCAAGGACACGGTCGAGGTCGAGGGATACGTACGGGGATTCGCGCGGCGCCGGCCCGATGTGGCCGTCTGTGTCCTGCGGTTCGCCAACATCCTCGGCCCGACCGCGGACACGCCGCTCGTGTCGTACTTCGCGCTGCCCGTGCTGCCGACCGTCCTCGGCTACGACCCGCGGCTCCAGTTCGTGCACGAGGACGACGTGGTCGAGGTGTTGCGGATCGCCTCGCACGAGCCGGCCCGCGGCACCCTCAACAGCGGGACGTTCAACATCGCCGGGGACGGCGTCCTGCTGCTCTCCCAGTGCTCCCGGCGGCTCGGCCGCCCCACGGTGCCGCTGCTGCTCCCCGCGGTCACCTGGGCGGGCTCCCTGGTGCGTACGCTGGGAATGACGGACTTCTCGCCCGAGCAGATCCGGCTGCTCACCCACGGCCGGGTCGTGTCGACCGACCAGATGCGCGAGACGCTGGGATTCACGCCGAAGTACACGACCGCGGAGACGTTCGCGGACTTCGCCCGCAGCCAGGGACCCGGGCTGCTGCCGCCGGAGGCCCTCGCGGGGGCCGTCGACCGGATCGCCGCGCTGCCCCTCGCGGGCGGCGGTCACCCCCAGACGCCGAGCGCCAACTGAGGAGCGCACCAACGATGGCGGACGCCAAGGTCATTCCGTTCGACGACGACCGGTCCCGCGGGAGCGCCGTGCAGCGGCCGTCGCGGCGCCGCGGTGCGGGAAACCGGCGCAAGGGCGGTGAACCCGCCCGGGTCCGCGAGGTCCAGCAGGTCCAGCCCCTGCCGACCCCCGCGGCCGGACAGGATGATGTTCCTGTGACGCACGAGGAACAGCCCTCCCAGGGACCGCAGGACGGCGCGGGCAGCGGTCTGGAGCGCCGGGTGGCGAGCGGGCTGGCGTTTCTGCGCCGCCGCCTCACCGGGGACTACGAGATCGACGACTTCGGCTACGACGAGGAGCTCACCGACCAGGTCCTGATGTCGTTGCTCCGGCCGCTGTACGACAAATACTTCCGGGTCGAAGTGAAGGGCATCGAGAACATCCCGGCCGAGGGCGGCGCCCTGATCGTGGCCAACCACTCCGGCACGCTCCCGCTGGACGGCCTGATGATGCAGGTCGCCGTGCACGACCATCACCCGGCGGGCCGGCATCTGCGGCTGCTCGCCGCGGACCTGGTCTTCGTGCTGCCGGTGGTCAACGAGCTGGCGCGCAAGCTCGGCCACACCCTGGCCTGCACCGAGGACGCCGAACGGCTGCTCGCCCAGGGCGAGGTGGTGGGGGTGATGCCGGAGGGCTTCAAGGGCATCGGCAAGCCCTTCAGCGAGCGCTACAAGCTCCAGCGTTTCGGCCGGGGCGGCTTCGTCTCCACGGCGCTGCGCC
The DNA here is from genome assembly GCF_040296125.1 of Streptomyces sp. NPDC002265. Taxonomy (NCBI): domain Bacteria; kingdom Bacillati; phylum Actinomycetota; class Actinomycetes; order Kitasatosporales; family Streptomycetaceae; genus Streptomyces; species Streptomyces sp. NPDC002265. Next base: position 7,869 of record NZ_JBEOWS010000403.1, read on the forward strand.
AGGGCACTCCGATCATCCCCTGCTCGATCGTGGGGGCGGAGGAGATCTATCCGATGATCGGCAACGCCAAGACCCTGGCGCGGCTGCTGGGATTCCCGTACTTCCCGCTCACGCCGACCTTTCCGTGGCTCGGCCCGCTGGGTGCGGTTCCGCTGCCGACGAAGTGGACGATCCAGTTCGGCGAGCCGATCGCCACGGACGGCTATCCGCCGGAGGCGGCCGAGGACCCGATGCTGATGTTCAACCTGACCGACCAGGTCAGGGAGCAGATCCAGCACACGCTGTACAAGCTTCTGGTGCAGCGCCGGTCGGTGTTCTTCTGAGTTTCCCGCAGCCGGGCACGGCGATGGGGGCGGCCTTCCCGGGAAGGCC
>NZ_JBEOWS010000404.1:0-8209 GCF_040296125.1 Streptomyces sp. NPDC002265
AAGATGCTCGCCACCGGATACGCGGCCGGGGCCGGCCGCGAGGCGCTGGCCGCCGCGCTAACCGGCGCCGTCGGCGACGGCGCGGGCCTGGAACTGCTGTCCTACCTCGAACACCTCGACCTGCCCGACCCCGACCGGGTGCTCGCCGATCCGGACGCCTTCGCCCTGCCCGACCGCGGCGACCGGCAACTTGCGTTCCTCATCGCGGTGGTCGCCGCGATCCAGAGCGACCTCACCCGGCCCCGCTGGGAGGCCGGCTGGACCGTACTGGCCAAGGCCGTGGACGCGGGCGTACCGGACGTGGGGGGGCGGGCCGCCCCCCCCCCCGCCCCCCACCCTGTGTTCTCGTTCGGGCAGCCCAGTCAGACTTCACGTCGTTCCGGTCCCGGCAGAGCCGGGATTGCCTCGCTTACTTCCTGACGGTGAAGTACTGCCAGGAGCTCCAGGTGTTGAGGTCGGTGTTGTCCTTGGTGCTGTGGACGTATTCGGCGGCCATCCGGTATTTGCCGTTGATCGCGCCGCTGGTGAGGGTCCGCTTCAGGTATCCGGTGCTTGTGGAGCTCAGGGTGTGGCAGGAGGAGGTGGACTGGGTGTGCCAGGCGCCGCTGTAGTACTTCTGCAGCCGGAAGATCAGGCACTGGCCGGCCTTGTTGGGCGTGACCGCGGCGTTGAACTGGGCCTTCGCGGTGTGGTGGTAGACGCGGTAGCGGGTGCTGCCGTAGTAGGTGCTGGTGTAGTAGCCCGACTGCGACTCCGCCACCCTCGCATAGCCGTAGGCGGTCCTGGACGCCGTCGCTGGGGCGTACTCGAGGTCGCCGGAGAAGGCGGTGGTGAAGACGGTGTTCCGGGTGACCTTGTACGAGGCCACCAGGTTGCCGTGGCTGTCCACTGTGCCTGTCTTGACCAGCGTCTTCGTACCGCCGTACGGCTGAGCGTAGATCGAGACGGTGCGGTTGCTGTACGTCGGGCCGAGGTGCGCAGTGACCGTCGCCGTCGCGCCGTACGCATACGAGGAGGCCTTGGTGGTCAGCGACAGGGCCGTGCTGAAGCGGATCGTCGGGACGGTCATCGAGGTGGTCGTGGACGCGGTGTTGCCGGCCCAGTCCGTCTCGGTGAGCCTGACCGTGTAGGTGCCGGGCTTGGCGTAGGTGTGGGTGTCCGTAGTGGTGGTGCCCTCGTCGACGGGCGCGCTGCCGTCACCGAAGTCGATCTTGCGGTTGGTGATGGCCCACGCATCGGTCGAGGCGGAAGTGTCCGCCGTAACGGTCAGCCAGCCGATGGCAGAAGGAGGTGTGGTCAGCTTCAGCGCCGGTACCAACGGGGCGGGCTCGTTGACCCAGACGTGACCGATCCGGGGCACTAGCGTCCGGGTGGCGGTCGTGGCAATCACGCTCACCGTGTAGTAGCCGTTGGCAGGCCGCGCGGTGTAGGTGTGCTGTGCGCTCGGCGTGGTGGTGACCACCGGTGCGCTGCCGTCACCGAAGTCAAAGGTGTAGGACTCCACCGGCGTGGACCACGGGTTCAGCTCCACGGCGGTCACCGTGACCGGCAGCGGGTACGGCCCCTGATCCGGGGTGACCGTGACCGAGCTGATGTTGTACGGGTCCTGGAACTCGCCGACGCCGCGATCCCGGAAAGTGACGGTTCCCGCCCCCGTGTCCGCCACGAGCGGGTCGTCGACAGAGGTGTATCCGTACAGGTCGGTGGGCAACTCGCCGGGAGCGTCGGCATCAGCCGAGTCACGGGCCGGACTACTGTCCGACGCCAAGTCTGGCTGCGCCACGAGGTCGTGGCCGCCTTGGCCGGTCGCCGCCAGCAGCGATTCAGGGTCGGCGTACGAGACTCCGGCCCAGTCGTACGGTGCGGCGCCGGACCCCGGCGGCTGGATCAGGTTGTAGTCACTGATGGTCTGCGGGGCCGAGTCCGACGAAATCGAGATCTTCGCGTGTGCTGCGGGGGCCGACGCACACAGTTTGTCGTCGCCGATGCCATCCGCCAGGATGTTGTTCTCGAGGGTGGAACCTGTCGAGGCGCCAGCCAGTGCGATCTGGGGAGTGCAGTCGCCGGAGATGCTGTTGCTGGTCACCACAGTGCCCGGCGCGTCCGTCGCAAGTACGGCGCTGCCCCCGTAGCCGCTGAGCCAGTTGGTCGTGATCACCGTACCGGTGACGTCGGGCGCGACAAGGACCTCCTCCGCCGCGGAGCCGTACATCTGGTTGCGGCTGACCGTCACGTCACTGCTCTGACCGGTGATCCTGATGCCGGGGGTTCGACTCCCGGTGCCCTGGATGTCGATACTGGGGACCCGGTTCTGGTCGATCGTGATGCGGCTCGAATCGGTGACGACTACGTCCTCGGCATTGCTGGACATGGAGAAGCCGCGGATGACAATGTCGTGTGCTCCTGAGACCGTAAACGCGTGAGGGTCGCCATGGACGAACGCCGCCCCCCTCTTGGCCGCAGTAAAGGTGATCGGCGCATCCGGGGTACCCGACCGTGTGATGTCCACCTCGCCCTTGTACGTACCGCCCGTGACCTCGACGGTCTGTCCCGGCTGTACGGCCGCCGCAGCGGTCTGCAGAGTGCAGTAGGGCTGATCCTGGGTGCCAGACCCGGCGTCTGAGCAGTTGGCCCGAGTTGCGTTGTTCACGTAAAGGGTGTCCGGGGCCGCGACGGCAGGCTGCACGCACACGGCCGTCCCGCCGGCCAGGGCAATGACAGTGAAGGCCGCCAATGGCCGTATTCGCACGAAGAACTCCAAAGCGCAGCGTTGATCATTACGGGTAGCCGGCACCCTACGCCCACGCACCGCAGCGCCACCACAAGCGCAGCGCACTGACAACGGTCTTGTACGTGATTGACCGTTGAGCGGTGCGTGTCCGACTGCGTGACAACGCCGACGGACACCGGCGGACGAGCACGGACGTCTGCGGACCATCGGCGCAGGTGAGAAGCACACCGACCCTAGGCAGCGCCCCCGTACAACTTGCTTCGGGACGAAGAGGTCGTGGGTTCAAATCCCGCCACCCCGACAGCCGAAACAGCAGGTGAGGCACCTCCCAGATCTGGGAGGTGCCTCACCTGTTTCTGTATGCGTGTTCATGCTTCGGGGGTCCTGGAACCATTCCCCGCGTATCGGTGTGCAGGTATGAGGGGGAGCGCCGGGGGTGCCGTGCCCCATCGGGGCCGGCCCGTGCGGGACGGCATGCGGATACGGGTACGGGGCGGGTACGGGCCAGATGGATTCGATCCACGATGACGCAGACGACGTCGCGGAGTTCGCGTTATCGCTGACGCGGCTGAAGGAGCGCACCGACCGCAGCTACGCGGCACTCGCCCGCCGGGTGGGCGTGCACGCCTCCACCCTGCACCGCTACTGCTCCGGGGAAGCGGTCCCGCAGGACTTCGCCGGAATCGAGCGGTTCGCCGCGCTCTGCGGGGCCTCCCCCGAAGAACGTATGGAACTGCACCACCGGTGGGTCATGGCCGACGCGGCGCGGCAACGGTCACGCCTGTCCCCCGCCCGGCAGGCAGCGGCCTCGGGCGCCTCCGCAGGCGATGGCGTACCGGCCGTCGCCGCGAGCGGCAGCGGTCCTGCCGTGCAGGCGCCAGCGCCGGTCCCGCCGGCCGGCCGGCGCCCCGAGCCGGTCTCGTCGCCCCGGCCTCGGCTCCACGGCGGGCGTCCCCGACGGCGGCCCGTGCGGTCGGCGGCACTGGCGGTCTCGCTCGTCGCCGCGCTCCTCGGCCTCACCGCATCCGCCACCGCACCCCCCTCCGCGTCGGCCCCGCTCACTTGGACCGTCAACTCGCACACAACCGGACTCTTCGGCTGCGGCGAGTCCTATGTCGTCGCCAAGCCGCCGCGGCAGGTCCCGCCGCCGCCGTACCCGGAGGACATCGCGGCGTGGGCCGTCTCCCAGCGGGCGGTGCACGGGGGCACCACCGGCGTACGGATCACGGTGCAGGGACGCGGCTCCGCCGCCGTCGTCCTGGAAGCCCTGCACGTGCGCGTGGTCGGCCGTGTCACCCCCGCCTCCGGCCGGGGCAGCGTCTACTCCCTGAGCGACGGCTGCGGCGCCTCCATCGTCCCCCGCTTCTTCTCCGTGGACCTCGACGCGCACCAGCCCCTGTCCCGTCCGATGCCCGGCGACAACAACGGGGTGGGCGCGCCGATCCCCGCGTTCGACTTCCCCTACCGGGTGTCCCTGCAAGAGCCCGAAGTCCTGGTGGTCTCCGCGTCCGACGAGTCCTGCACCTGCGACTGGTACCTCGACCTCGACTGGTCCTCACAGGGCCGCACCGGCACGGTCCGCGTCGACGACCACGGCCGCCCCTTCCGCAGCACCAGCACCATCGGGATGCCGGGCTACCGGTACGACCGCATCTATCACCACCCCGGCAGCTGGGTCCGGATGCCCGCCGCCGACATGGCGGCGGGCGGCGACTGACGGAGCGGCTGACGGGGCGATCGCCGAACGCGCCCACCAGCGCCCCACGGACCTGCCAACGACCTTGCAGGTAAGGCCAGATGGGGTCATCGGCCGGTTCCGAAAACCCGTTGCCTGCATGTCAGTGGCAGGCACTAGAGTTCGATCCGTTGCGTCATGTTCACAGCAACCGCACAACGAAGCGCGGCCGGCCTCCGCACACCCGGGGCAGCGTGGCAGCGCCATTCCCGTGGGGGGAATCCAGCAGTGAGAACACGCTCTTTGGTGTCGGCGGCCGTGTCCGCCGCACTGGGCGCCGCGCTCCTCGCGGCGCCCGCGTCGGCGTACGCGGCCGACGGCGACACGCCGGGGCAGGACCCGGCGGCCGCCGCGACCGCGAGCCCGACGGCCGATCCCACGTCGGCGGACACGCCCACCGGCACCCCGTCCGACACTCCGTCCGGCAACCCGACCGGCACTCCTTCGGAGACCCCGGCCCCGGCCGACCCGCCCGTCGGCGAACCGACGGACACCCCGGCCCCCGCCGACCAGACCCCGTCCGACCCGCCCTCGGGCGACCCCGCGCCCGCCGACGGCACCGGCGGCGCCCCGGTGTTCGGCGACGTCGGCTCCGACCCTTCCGACACCGGCTTCCTGACGGTCGCCGTCACCTCCGACTCGGCGGTCACCGAGGTGTCCGCCGACCTGACCGCGCTGCGCGGCGCCGGCCCGTCGACCGTCACGGTCACCGGCTTCACGCTCGTCTCCGGCACGCCGCAGGACGGCGTCTGGCGCTCACCGCGCATGTCGCAACTGCCCTCTTACGGCAGTTACGACGTGACGGTCAGCGCCCAGGACAGCGACGGCGACAGCACCTCCTCGGCGCACGCCACCACCGTGGACGTCGAGCCGAAGCCGGTCTTCGCCGACCGCAGCATCAGCCCCGACGTGCTGGACGCCGAGCACCGGCACATCACGCTCAGCGGCCGCATCTCGCTCTTCGACCCGATCACCGGCGACACCGCGCCGCTGGCCGGCAAGCCGCTGAGCCTGACGGCCGAGTACGCCTACAACGCCGTCACCGCCGCCGACGGCAGCTACGCGATCGACGTGGCGCCGAGGCCGGACGGCTCGTCCGTGCCGGTCTCCCTCTCCTTCTGGATCGCCGATCCCGACGGCACTAACACCTATGTGGTCGTCGACTCGAAGACCCTGCCGGTCGTGGTCAGCCCGAGCCGGATCCGGCTGGACCACCCCAGCGTGCGGATCAACTACGGCGTCAAGGTGTCCACTTCGGGTGTCGTGGAGTACCTGTACGACGGCACCTGGCGCCCGGCCAAGGGCGTCGCGCTCGAGATGGGCTACTACGCCGAGGCGACCAGCGGTGCCGACGGGCGCTTCGCGCTCACCTACCCGTACCTGCCGTCCGACGACGGCACGTTCACGGTGGAGACCAGCCCGGTCGGCTACCTCGCCGACCCGTATCTGACCGCCTCGCAGGCGCAGCTCAAGGTCGACGTCGTCAACCGGACGCACATCTGCTTCTGTTCGAGCTGGCTCGACGAATACTCCAACCTGCACATCCAGGGCAGCATGGGCAGCAGCAACGGCAAGGTGCCGCCGAACCGGAAGCTGTACCTCCAGCAGTCGGCCGACGGCAGGACCGGCTGGAAGACGCTCGGCTGGTTCAACACGAAGGCCGACGGCACCTTCAACCTCGACGGGTACGTGGCGGTGCCGAAGGGCTACTGGCGGCTGTACTCGGCGGGGTCCTCGGACTACCAGCCCGGCTACTCCAACTCCGTGCACTTCAACCGCACGGCCACCCGGATCACCGGCTTCAACGCGGGTCCGGAGCCGGTGCGCAAGGGTCACACCGTGACCACCACCGGCACCTTGCAGCGGCTGAGCGGCACGAAGTGGGTGGCGTTCGGCAAGCAGCGCGTCTACATCCTCTTCCAGGCCAAGGGCAAGAAGTCCTGGACGGCCCTGGGCACCGTCAAGAGCGACTCCCACGGCCGCTTCACCGCCCGCTTCACCGCGAAGCAGGACGGCACCTGGGTCGCGGTCTACCTCGCGTCCGGCTCCTACGTGGACGCCGAGAGCTACCACGACTACGTGGACGTGCGCTGAGCAACCCTGGCCTACGACCACAGAGAAGGGCGCCCCGGAAACCTCCAGGGCGCCCTTCGCCGTCACCGGGACCGCGGGCCCGGTCCCCCGCCGGGGCCGGGCCGGTCGTGTTCAGGACCAGGCGGAGGTCTCGTTGGTGTGGAGGCCGCACAGGCGGGCGAACTCCTGGTGCGGCAGGGCTCCGCCCGGGCGGCGCAGGTCGGCGAGCGAGACGGTGCGGGTCCTGATGTACTCGGCCCAGCTCTGCCTGCCCTGCGCGTCCCAGGTGGAGGCGCACTCCAGGCGGGTGAAGCCGGGGCGGTCGTCCTTGTCCTTGCTGGTGACGTAGAACGCCTCGACGGAGCCGGAGTGGACGGACCTGATGACGACCGGCCGGTCCTTGCTCGTCCCGTCGTCCTCCTCGAAGGGGACCTCGGCCCACCAGACCTGGCCCGCCTGGACGTTCGGGGCGGTGCCGCGGTTGCGGAAGAGGTACCAGAGGTACAGCGGGACGGCGACGAGCGCGAGGAGGATCGCCACCACGCCGAGCTGGCCGGCTATGAAGAAGAGCGGGATCATGAGGACCACGGCCAGGAGGTCCCGGACGACCGGCTGGAGGGTCGCGGGAAGCTTCCAGCTGACGGCCTTGGCGAACCGCCACCAGACGTACGCCGCGGCGGCGTAGGCGGGCACCGAGAGGAACGGGAGTATCCGGTCCCCGTGGGGGTCGGGATCCAGGAACAGGGACGCCACATATGCCGCCGCCAGGGGCCACACGAGGTGGATCGCCCAGGTGAGGGGCCGGGTGCTGCTCGGGGCGAGGAAGTTGCCCAGGTACGTCTTGAGCTTGTGAAGCATGAGGCTCCCGTCTTGCCGGCCGTTCCCGTTCGAGCCGGGTCGGCCCGTGTGGATGGTGCTCCGTCACCAGAGCACGCAGCGGGTGCCGTCCGCCTTGCGAGCGAGATCGACTTGCGCATCCCGCTGCAAGATCGCGAGCATAAGGAGATTCACGTCCTGCACACAACCCCTCCACATTTACCCCATGAACTCGCCTTCGTTCCGGCGTCGTTCGGATACGGAGGGACTCAGCGGGCCGCGCTCTCCGGTTCGTCCGTCGCCGAGGGGTGTACGTACCTGCCCGGGTCGAACGGGGTGAACCAGGACCGGAAGGACATGGGGGCGGCGGCCGGTGCGGCCCCCGGGGCGGTTTCGTCCGTGCCGTGCAGCGAGCCGTCGTAGAGCCACTCGTGGTCCATGTCCTCGTAGACATTGCCGGCGAACGTGTCGAGGGCGGCCGCGACGTCGTCGTCCAGGAGACCGTGCAGTTCCAGGGTGGTGATCGTCTCGCTCAGCAGGAACCTCAGGGCGAGTTCCTCGGCGACGCAGCTGAGCCGCTGGAAGCTGCCGTCGGTGAAGCGCGTGGTCATGGCGATGACGGTCACCAGGAAGCGGCGGGCGAAGTGGGCGTCGTACCGGAGCGCATAGCGGTCGGGCAGGCGCTCCAGATGCCACAGGGGCCCCTCGCACTCGGCGACGGTGGCGTCCTCCTGGGTCAGGACCTGCAAGTCCTGGAACAGGCCGTCCACCAGGATGTCGGTCGCGTGGACCAGGGCGCCGGCGGCGAGCCGGGCGCTCTCCGCGGGGACCGCGTGGTCCCCGGGGAGCGCGCG
>NZ_JBEOWS010000405.1:0-8206 GCF_040296125.1 Streptomyces sp. NPDC002265
GTCGGCACTGATCGCGAACATCATGCGCAACGACCTCAGCGAGATCGACGAGGCTTCTCGGCGTCGCCGGGGATGTGGTGGACCAGACCGGGCCGGGCCGTGAGGAAGCCGGAGATCGCGCCGCGGGCGCGGGCGACCGCGCCGGGCACCCTGGCGGCCCCGACGACGGGCACGCTCACCTCCGGCCAGGTGCCGGCCATGCCACGGGCCACCGTCCGCGGGTCGTGGGTCCACTCCAGGTGGACGAACCGGTTGGCGAGCGGCGGGCTGAGGTGCCAGCCGTCCGCCGCGCTGGACGGCGGGTTGGCGGCGGCGACGATACGCACCGCCTCCGGCAGGGCGAGGCTGCCGACGCGCCGTTCGAGCACGACCCGCAGCAGCGCCGCCTGCACGGCCGGCGGCGCGGAGGACAGTTCGTCGAAGAAGAGCAGGCCCTGTCCGGCCCGCGCGAGGCGGACCGCCCAGTCCGGCGGGGCCATCGGCACTCCGGTGACGGCCGGGTCGTCACCGACGATGGGCAGCCCGGCGAAGTCGGAGGGTTCGTGCACGCTGGCGATGACCGTCTCCAGCGGCAGGCCGAGCCCGGCGGCGAGCTGTTCCAGGGCGGCCGACTTGCCGATACCGGGCTCGCCCCACAGCAGCACGGGCTGATTGGCCGTCACGGCCAGTGCGAGCGCCTCCAGTTGAGGGTTCACGGCCGGCTCGGTCCGTACCGTACGCAGCCTGCGGTTGAGGTCGTCCGCGGCGGCCAGCGGGCCGGTCGGCGCGGTCGCGGGGGCGCTGTCGGTGCTCAAAGGGGCGGCTCTTTCTCGTGGTCGGGCTCGTCCGCGCCGTACCGCGCTGCCTCGTCGCCGGGTTCGGCCAGGTCGGCCGGGTCCTGCGCGAAGTACCGCTCCTCACCGTCGGGTTCGACGGGATCGGCCGGGTCCTGCGCGAAATACGGCACCCCGTCGTCGGGGTCGACAGGGGGGACCGAGTTCTCCGCGAAGTACCCCTCCTCGTCGTCTGGTTCGCCGGGGTCCTCGGCGTCCAGCGCGTAGTACTCGTCCTGCTCGTCCATCCATTCGTCCCACCAGTCGGCACCGGCGTCCGGATGTTCGCGCTCCACCCGCTCCCGGAGGAAGGCCAGGTCGCGCCGCTTGTACCGGCGGACGATCTGGGCGAGCGACAAGTCCGTCTGGTCGGTCACGTCGAGCCGGGCCCCTGCGGCGACGAGCGCCTCCACCAGCGCCTTCGTACCGAGGTCGTTGACCGCCACGAACAGCGGGGTGCGCTCCCGCTCGTCGCGGGCTTCGAGGTCGAGCCCCTCCGCCAGCAGCCGCGGCAGCAGAATCTCGTGGTCGAGAAGGTTCAGTACGTGAAGCAGGTTGCGGCCGCGGGCGTCCCTGACCCGGGGGTCCACACCCGCGTCCAGCAGGGCCAGCACGCCGGGGGTGTCACCGTGCTGGGCGCGCAGGAACAGTTCGCGACGCTGCACCCGAAGTGCCTTCGGCAGACGCCCCGTTCCGGAGGTCCAGGTCTGCTCCACGGCGAAACATCCGGCGACGGCGCCGCCGAAGGCGCGCAGGGCGCGTTCGCGCTGCTGTTCCTCGTCGCTGTGCGGCATGCGCAGCAGGCTTCCGGGCCGGAAGCCCACCTCGTGCCATTCCCCGCGGCATCTGACCCGGACGGGTGCGGGCGCCGTCGGCCCCGGCGGGCCGACCGGCCCTTCGGAGTCCTGGACCGCGGGGAACAGCGCCTGGCGGACGAACGGATGCAGATGCTGCGGTTCGACGCCGCCGGACCGCAGCAGATCGAGGTCGGGGAGTCTGCGCCACAGGGCCTCGGCGAGGACGGGCACGTCCTTGAACCCGTCCCGGTCGACGATGCGCGCCCGCAGTCCTCCGGTGTCCAGGGGCTCCAGCAGGATGTAGATCTTCCAGTGCGGGGCGAGCAGGAAGCGGCCACCGACACCGGCGGCCTGCCGACGGCGGACCTCCGGCTCCAGGACGGTGTGGTTGAGCGCCATCCCGGCCAGGAGCGACTCGGGGTCAGTCCGGAGCCAGCCCGACCCGGGCGGCGGTGTCGGGTCCAACTCGAGGTCGGCCGCGGCGAACGCGGCCTGGAACTCGCCCTGCTGGTGCAGCAGCGTGGCCCACTCGGAACGCGCCGCCGGGTCCGTGTCGCCGGGATCGGCGGTCGGGAGTTCGTCCCGGCCGCGCGGGGTGGCGTCGGCGTGGAAGAACGGTGGCCGCTCCGCACCGCCGCCGCAGCGTTCGCGCAGTGCGGCGGTGTGCCGCACGTCCCACAGGTGCCGCGCGTGGCGCCAGTCCTGGGTGGTCCGTACGAAGACGCCCGGGATCTGCTCGCCCTTGAGGGTCCCGAACCGCAGGGCGATCCGCTGCGGGCCGTCGATCATCGCCGGGGTGGTGATGTGCAGGTACGGCGTGGTCCGGCGGCTCTCGCCCGGTGTGCTCGGGTGGTAGCGCGCCAGGACGACCGTCGTGTCGGTGGTGAGTGTGGTCCGCCCGCCGCCCCCGCGCGGCAGGTGCCAGCGCAGCAGGTCGGGGACGAAGTGGCGCAGGTCGTCGGCCAGGGCGGCGGCGATGCCGTCGCCCCACCGGCCGGCGACCTCGGACAGCTCGAAGGCGACGTCGACGTTCGCCGCCGCGCAGGCACCACGCCAGTCACCGGCCAACCGGCGTCCGCTCGCGCGCTCGATCATCCAGCGGGGCACCGCGTACCGGCGGACCCGGCGCAGGCTCGCCGCCTGGTCCGAGGGGAAGCAGCGCAGTTCGCCATGTGCGCTCAACGGTAGACGCTCCCTATCGCGCGCAGGTCCGGGTGCGTCCCGGTGCCGGGCCGCAGCCGCCGGGTGAAGGACCGCTTCACCTTGCGGGGCAGGCCGGGCCCCAGACCGACGTACTCCAGGGGCGAGTCGTCGGGCACGGCCGCCAGCAGGGTCTTCGCGCCCCGCCCGGTCAGGCCGGTGTGGCACAGCTCCAGCCGGCGCAGCGGGCTGCCGGGCAGTGCGGCGGCCAGCGCGTGGGCGCCTTCGTCGCCGGTGGTGTTCGCGGGGGCGCCGAGGCTGCGTTCCGACGGGGGCCGGCCCAGGTCGAGCGTCTCGATCCCGTCGAGGCGGTCGGCGAGGGCCCGGGCACCGGCGGGACCGATCCCGTTGCCGCCCAGGCCCAGCCGCAGTGGCCGTGCGGGGTCGGCCGCGGCGGCGAGGATCGTGGCGCCTTCGTCGCCGAGGTGGTTGGCGGGGAGATACATCTCGCGTACGCCCGCTTCCCGGATCAGGTCCGCCAGCAGCGGGGCGGCGTCCGCGGTCAGACCGTTGCCGCCGAGGAAGAGACGCTCCACCGGGCTGGGCCGGTCGGCGAGGACGTCGAGCAGGGCTCGCAGACCGTCGGTGGTCAGCCCGGTGTTGACCAGGTCGAGCGTGCGCAGAGTGGTGTTGCGGCGCAGCATCGCCGCGAGGGCGCGGGCGCCGTCGTCGCCCACCGGGTTGCGCTTGAGCCACAGGGCGCGCACGGTGCCGTCCGTGCTCAGCGCGTCGGCGAGCGCGGTGACTCCGTCGGGGCCGATACGGTTGCAGCCGAGGTAGAGCGTGCGCAGGCCGTGGCCGTCGGCCAGCGCTTCGGCGACCGTACGGGCTCCGTCGTCGCCGATGGCGTTGGTGCCGAGCAGGATGTGCGTGGCCCGGGCGGAGGCGGCGGCGACGGGCATCAACCGTGCGGCACCGGCTGCTCCGAGTCCCTGCTTGCACAGGTCGATACGGCCGTCCGCGCGCACGGTGCCGAGCGGGAAGGTCTCGTCGGCCTCGACCGGCCGGGCGGACCGCAGCCGGTCCAGCAGCGGTTGCAGTGCGGCGGGGTCGCTGATCGCGATGTCCGGGTGCTCGATCGCCGGGCAGCGTACGGGTGTCGGCTGCGTCATCACCACTCCACCGGTCCATCGCCGGCGCCTGGCCCGCCGAGGGCGGCATCGCCCTCCGCCCGCCCAGGACGAACCGACGCCAATCGACTTTCCTCCACGACAAGGGCGGCAAGGCTGGTCGGATTTGAACCGACGTCCTCCAGCTTGATGCTTAGGCGCGACGACCTCTGCGCTACAGCCTTGCCGCGGAGATCATAGCGACTTTCGCCCTTACGTTCGAACCCGGTCGAACGCGCCGAGGTCACCCCGGGGCGGCCTGCCCGCTAGGGTCGCCGTCATGAGTGTTGAGGTCACGGTCGTCAGTGAAGCGGACGACGAGTCGGTTGCGGCGTTCGCGCGCCTGCTGCCCCAATTGTCCAGCACGGCAGCCCCGTTGGATCACGAGTCGGTGCGGCGCCTGCTGGCCGGCGACGCGACGACGGTGCTGATGGCGCGGGTCGGCGATGCCGTGGTGGGGATGCTGACGCTGGTCTTGTTCCCCCTGCCTTCCGGCCTGCGGGCCCGTATCGAGGACGTGGTCGTGGACGAGGCCGCACGGGGACATGGCGTCGGCGCCGCCCTGACCGAGGAGGCGCTGCGCCTGGCCGCCGCCGCGGGCGCCCGTACGGTGGACCTCACGTCCCGCCCGTCGCGGCAGTCAGCGAACCGGCTGTACGAACGCATCGGTTTCACGGCAAGGGATTCCACGGTGTACCGCTTCCCCCTGAAGCGGTAAGCCACCCCAGTACGGGCACAGCACAGAGCGGCAGGCACGGGCCGCGCTTCTCCCGCAAGCCAGTTGCACGAACACCCCGCACGAACGCGCTCAGGCGCGGAGGTCCGCCAGATGCCGGGCCAGGATGTCCCGCGCCTGCTGCGGGCTCAGTCGCGGGGGCCGGGCCAGCAGGTGCAGCACCAGCCCGTCGAGCAGGGCGTGCAGTCGGGCCGTCTCCACCGCGCGCACCCGTCCCGCACCGAACTCCCCCAGCTCCTCAAGGGCGGCCACCGCGCTCTCCACCGCGCCGCGGATCAACTCGTCCACCTCGGACCGGCGTTGTGCCGCCGAGGCGTCGCGGTGCGCGAGCGCCACCAGCGCGAACCACGCCTCGGACTCCAGCCGGCGCTCGCTGTCCAGCGGCAGCAACTGCTCCAGATGACTCCGCACCAGCTCCGGCGACGGTGAGCCCGCGGCGGCGTTGGCGCGGCCGATCCGCTGCCGTACCGCCTCCACCACGAAGTCGATGGCGAACAGCACCATTTGGGTCTTGTCCGGGAAGTAGTGACGCAAGGCTCCGGCCGACCAGGAGGCCTCCTCGGCCACCGAGCGCACGGTCACCGCGTCGAAGCCGTCACGCAGCGCGACGCGCCACAGGGCGAGGGCGAGTTCCGCGCGGCGCCCCTCATGATCTACGACCTTCGGCACCCGGCCATTATCACACACGCGTGTTACATTGTTTTTGGCACAGCTGTGTCAAATAAACAGGGGGACAGTCATGAACCGATGCCGTCGGGCACCGTGGTGGGTCTACGCCGTCACCATCGGGGTCCTCAACATCGCCCGCCAGATCGCCTTCCCGCCCACCCGTGTGGGCACCGCAGCCACCATCGGCCTGTTCTTCGCGGTCCTGGCGATCAGCTTCGCCGTCGTCACGGGCGTGCGGGCGCTCTTCACGCCGCGCGGCGGCGCATAGGGGGCAGCCCGTGATGGTGCGCGCCGCTCGGCCTCACCTGACGCGCCGCACCCGCGTACCCGCCGCGGATCCGGCGCGCGGCACCCGCCCGGCCCGACTCGGCGGGTGCCGGCGGCCCGCAGGGACGGATGCGGTGTTCACGCGTCGACGGCCTCGCGCCGCGCGGCGGTGCGGGCCGCGGCGGCGACCCGGGCGGCCCGGTCCGGCATGGTGAAGGCGAACACCGCGGCGGCCGCGGCGATCGCCGCGAGCACCTGGTAGGCGTGCTGGAAGGCGGAGACCGGCGGGTGGGCGTGCGCGCCGGTGCCGACGGCGGCGGCCGAGGCCAGCACGACGGTGACCACGGCCGGGGCGACCGCGTTGGCGGCCTGCCGCACGACGCTGTTGAGCGTGGCGGCGTGGGAGACGTCGGCCTGGCGGATGCCGGTGAACGAGGCGACGGTGGTGGGCATGAACACCCCGCCCATCGCCGCGCCGAGCAGGAACATCAGCCCGCGGAACGTCCACAGCGAGGAGTCCGCGTCCAGCCGGGAGAACACGACCAGGACCAGCGCGACACCGACCAGACCGCAGCCGGCTATCCGCCGCGGGCCGACCCGGGCGTAGAGCGGGCCGACGATCTGCACGGTGAGCAGCACCCCGAGCGCCTCGGCGAAGGTACTGGAGCCGGACTCCCAGGCGGACAGTCCCAGCCCCTCCTGGAGGAAGAGCGGGCCCAGGAACATCGCGCCCATGAAGCCGGTGAAGCCCAGGAAGGCGGTGATGTTGGTATCGCGGAAGAGGCGGTCGGTGAAGAGCCGGAACCGCAGGGCGGGTTCGGGCACCCGCAGTTCGACCACGACGGCGGCCGTCAGCAGCACCGCGCCGCCGACCAGCCCGGCCAGTACGGGTCCGCTGCCCCAGCCCAGTTCGGCACCCTCGCTGACGCCGAACATCAGCCCTGCGGTGCCGGAGGCGGTGAGCAGCAGTCCGGGCACGTCGAGGCGGCCGGGGAGGTGGTCGCGGTGCCGGTCGAGGAAGAGGAGCCCGAAGGCGAGCACCGTGACGCCGATGGGCAGATTGGCGTAGAACACCCACCGCCACGACAGGTGGTCGACGAGCCAGCCGGCCCCCATCGGGGCGAGGGCGGGCGCCACCTGCTGCGGAATGATCATGTATCGGGAGACCTTGACCTGCTCGGCCAGAATGAAGGTGCGGTAGAGCAGGGCGTGCGTGACGGGCAGCAGGATCCCGGCGGCGAGGCCCTGGAGGGCACGCCAGCCGACGAGTTCGCCCAGCGATCCGGCCGCGCCGCAGAGTCCGGACGCGGCGGTGAAGACGGCGAACGCGGTGAGTACCGTACGCCGTCCGCCGAAGCGGTCGCCGAGCCAGGCCGAGACGGGGACGGCCAGGCCGACGCAGACCGGGAACACCACCACGACCGCGTCGAGTCCGGCGGTGGCGAGCCCGAAGTCACGCCCGATGGCGGGCAGGGCGACGGTGGCACCGACTCCGTCCACGATGGACATGAAGGCGGTGACGACACACACGACGGGGACGACGATGCGCTGATTCAGTCGGACGGGCATATGCTGAGCATACTCAGCTTGAGTAAGCTCAGCACCACCGCGGCAGTCCGGACCGTCGACCGTCGGCAGGATCAGGACACCGCCGCGGCGACCCCCGCCCCGCCGCACGGACCACCGCCCCGATCACCTCCGCCGCCCGTGCCGGGAAGGGCCGCACGTGACAGGACGGGTCATGTGCGACAGGACGGGGAGCAGGGCACCGCAACGAGGACAGGAGCGCCACGGTGAGGGACGTACCGGGCAGCAGCGACCCGCTGATCGACGAGATGTTCGCGACCACACACCGGCTGCGGCTCTTCGTCGACGGCAGACTCGCGGAGAAGGGCACCACCGTCGCCCGGCTGCGCGCCCTGCGCTTCCTCGCCCACTCCCCCGAACCGCTGCGCATGCGCGATCTCAGCGACATGCTCGGCATCGCCGCGCGCACCGCGACCAGTCTCGTCGACGCCCTGGAACGGGACGGTCTGGTGGTCCGGCTGCCCCATCCGAGCGACCGCCGCTCCCATCTGCTCGCCCTCACCGACGCCGGCCGGACCTGCCATCAGGAGGCCGAGGACCTGGACCGCGAGGCCCTGCGCATCGCCACCGGCGCCCTGTCCGCCGAGGACCGTGCCGTGCTGCGCACCCTGCTGGCCCGGATCCGCGACACCGTCTCCGACGCCGCCCCGGAACGTCCGCAGCGCGCGCCCGCCGATGCCCCGCAGGGCGACGACTCCTCCGTCCCCGGACCGGGCCGATGACCGCTCCCCCGGCCCGCGCCCGGCGCACCGCCCGCTCCTGAGTCCTGTCGCAGAGGTGCGCCCCCGCGAGCCGGGCGGGTCAGAGTCCGATGAAGCTCACCGTCTCGGTCAGATCCGCCCGCCCGGTGCGCAGCGGCGGCACGCCTTCCTTCTCGTATCCCACCGCGACACCGCAGAACAGGGCGTGCCCGTCCCCCGCTCCGACCACCTCGCCGACCGTCGTGCGGTACATCGTCCACATCACCTGGGGGCAGCTGTGCAGCCCTTCCGCCCTCAGCAGCAGCATGACGGTCTGCAGGTACATCCC
>NZ_JBEOWS010000406.1:0-8171 GCF_040296125.1 Streptomyces sp. NPDC002265
GCAGCCGTGCGGGGAGAGTCAATGGCCGGATCCTGTCGTCCCGACACGTCAGTTGTGGACACCGAGTGAATCGTTCATGTCATTTCAGTGGGCTAGTTGTGCGTGCGGACTTACATCGCGCCGGACCTGAACTCCCCCTGACAGAAACAGTCCTGGCGGACATCGCACGACAGGTCCCGTAAATCCCGTGTGTCCCGTGCGACCTGACGGATCCGGGCAGGTCAGGCGGGCGGACGGGGCGTACCGGCCCGCGTGATCGCCGACTCGACGGCGGCGACCCGCTCGGCGAGCAGCCCGAGCGCGGCCACCGCCTCGCTCAGCGCACCGGTCAACGCCTCGGCCGTCGCCCCGGCCGCGATCGCGTTCGCCGTCTCGGTCGTCGTCGCGCTCGGGGTCGCGGTCGTCGTCCCGGGGAGCGCGCCGCCGACGGGTCCGGCGAGTCCCCGGGCGCGCAGGTACGACGCCTTCACCTCGGCCCAGCGCGCGGCCTGCGCGTCGGACAAGGTGCCGCGCAGCTCGGCCAGTTTGAGCAGGTTGGCCTCGGCGCCGGTGGTGAGGGTCTGGGCCTCGGCCCGGTAGTGGTCGTCGACGACGGCGTCGAGTTCGGCGTCGTTCATGACCGGCCGGATCGCCTGGACGATCCTGTTCATGTCGCGGTAGGAGCCCTGGAGCCGGAACGGCGGCTCGGTGCGGGCGTCGTCACTCTGCGCGGCGGAGGCGATGTAGGCGGAGTTGACGGCGAGGACCGTCTCGCGCGCGGTCAGCAAATGGCGCAGAACGGCACGGATCCGGTCGAGTTCGGCGGGGGCAAAGGGGTGGGCGAGGTCGTCCGCGCGCGCCGTGGGGTCGCCGGCCGCCAGCCGCAGCAGCAGGTCGAGGTCGGCGCGGTCACGGCCGGCCAGCGGGGCCAGCACCGGGTTCGCGGTGAGGGCGTTCTCCACGAAGCTGACGGAGAAGGCGTCCTGCTTGCCGGTGAGCACGTCGCCGAGGTTCCACACGTCGGCCCGGCTGGCGAGCATGTCGGGAACCGTGAAGCGGCTGCCGGACTCGGTGTAGGGGTTGCCCGCCATGCAGACGGCGAAGCGTTTGCCGCGCAGGTCGTAGGTGCGGGGCTCGCCGTCGTGGACGCCCTCCATCCGGCGGGTGGCGTCGCACAACGGGATGAACCGCTGGAGCAGTTCGGGCGAGGTGTGCTGGATGTCGTCGAGGTAGAGCAGGGTGTTGCTGCCCGCCGCCAGTGCGAAGTTGATCCGCTCGACCTCGCGCCGGGCGGTCGCGTTCGGGGCCTCGGCCGGGTCGAGCGAGGTGACGCCGTGCCCGAGCGCGGGACCGTCGACCTTGACCAGGACCAGGCCGAGGCGGTCGGCGACGTACTCCACGAGGGTCGTCTTGCCGTAGCCGGGCGGGGAGACGAGCAGCAGCAGACCGCCGGTGTCGGTGCGCCTGGACTCGTCCGAGGTGCCGATCTGCCGGGCGAGACTGTCGCCGACGAGCGGCAGATAGACCTCGTCGACGAGACGGTTGCGCACGAACGTGGTCATCACCCGCGGCCGCAGCTCGTCGATCCGCAGCCGGGAGCGCTCGGCGGCGAGCAGCGCGGTGCGCCGGGCGGTGTAGGCGCGGTGGCCGGGGACGGCGTGGGCGCGGAAGTCGTCGGTGCGGGCGAGGAACTCGTCGAGGCGCAGGGTGAGCGTGCGGCGGGTGATGCGCGGATGGGTGCCGAGCAGCCCGGTCACGGCCGCGGTCAGCGGTGCCTCGCTGTCGTGACGCACCAGCTCCGGGCAGAGTTCGGCGGCGACGGCCTCGGCGAGGTCCCCGGGGCCGGTGTCCGCGCCGGTGGCGGCGGTGTACGCGGACAGCCACCCCTCGACCAGCTGCCGGCGCTCGTCGAGGCTGTCGAGGGCGGCGAGGTCCTGCTCGTAGGACGATGTGCCGACCGTGCGGCGGAACTTGTCGAGGAGGGTGCGGCCGGACGCGCCGATGACGAAGCCCTCGGGGCCGGTCGTCAGCTCCTCGAAGAGGTACGCGGCCGCCGCCGGGCCGATCTCGGCCGCCAGCTCCGCCTGGAGGTCCGCGATCGCGGGCACGGTCCCGAACGTCTCCCGGGCCCGGGCCAGCGACACCGCCCGCCGGGTCAGGCTCTGGCGCCGGGCGGCGCCGGTGCCGTGCGCCCAGAACAGCTGGGCGGCGGCGCGGGCGGCGCTCTCGTGGCGCAGCACGCCCGCGCCCGCGTGCAGCCGCAGCAGCACGGTGAGGATCGCGGTGGCGTCATGGTCGTGCACCCCGCGCTCGTAGCCCTCGTCGTACGCCGTCTGCGCCGCCCGGCTCACCAGCGCGGGCAGGTCGGCCTCGGCGAGGGCGGCGGGGCCGTGCTCGGCCAGCAGCCGGGCCGCGAGGTGCTCGCCGCGGTAGACGGCCGCGGACTCGGAGGGCAGCGGCCGGTCCCAGTAGGGGCGGGTGGCGGCGAAGTCCGGGTCGGTGACCGGGGCCCGGTAGTCGGTGCCGGTCAGCGCGAGGGCGAGACCGTCGCCGTGGGGGACCAGCGCGAGGTCGAGGGGCTGGGTGTTGACGGCGAAGGTGTGCCGTCCCAGGCGGAGGGTGCGGCCGCCGTCGGTGTACAGGTCGGTGCGGTCGCGCAGCGCGCGGTGCGCCTCCTGGCGGGCCGCCTTCAGGCGTCCCGTCAGCTCCTCCGCCCTGCCCGGGTCGCCGAGCGCGCGCAGTTCGCCCGCGGTGCGCCGGACCTTCTCGACCAGCGGGTCGGAGGTGAAGAACGTGCTGATCGCGTCGGCCGTGTCCAGCGCGGCGGCGCGGCGGGCGAGGGTCGCAAGGACGCGGGCGGCGGCGGCCGCCAGCTGTTCGGTGCGGCGGGCGCGGGCGTCGGCGAGGGTCTGCTTGCGGGCGGCGAACGCCTCGTACACCTCGGTGCGCCGGTCCGCGAGCTCGCCGAGGAAGTCGTCGAACCCGGAGAAGCGGGCTTCGAGGTTCTCCAGCTGCACCAGCAGGGCGGCGAGCCGGCTGTCGCACGCCTCCTCGGTGTCGGCCGCCGCGAGGGCACCGACGACCGACTGCCCCAGCAGCGCGAACTCGGCGGCGAACTCGGCGCGCCCCTCGTTCTCGCGCAGCTCGCGGCGGCGGGCGTCGAGCGTGGCGCGGACCCGGTTGACGCCGCCGAGCACCTCGGCGACGCGCTCCAGGATCGAGGTGCGCACGGTGGCGTCGCCGATGTCGAGCCCGGCGACCACCTCGGTGACCGTGCGCAGGCCGTCGTCGAGCTCGTCGAGCCGGCCGGTCAGGGGTGCGGCCTCGGCGGCCGTCGGGATCGCCTCGGCGGCCGCGAGCAGCCGCTCGATCTCCTGGTGGTGGCCGGCCAGGGCGTCCTCGCGGGCCAGGAAGGCCACCGCGCGCTGCCCGAACGAGGCGAGGTCGGTGCCGACCCCGGCGGCGAGCTCGTCGATGCGGGCGGTGTCGGCGTACCGCAGCTCCTTCAGGTTCAGCAACCGGCCCTGGGCGCGCCGCAGTTCGGTCAGTCCCGTGACCCAGGAGGCGGCGTCTCGGGGGGCCTCGCCGCGCAGCCGCCGTACGAGCGAGGTGATCCGCTCGGCGGACTCGTCGAGGGCGTCGGCGGCCCGGCGGGTCAGCGTCCGGACCGTCTCGAACTCGGTGACGACCTGCTCGGCCGTGTCCCGGACCGCGTCCAACGGGGTGCGCAGATCGCCGAGTCCGGGCTCGCCCAGCCAGTGGTGGGTGTCGGCGATCCGGACGCAGGCGGCGCGCAGTGCCTCGTACACCCCGGTCGTGGGGGGTGTCCCGGCGACGGACCCGGCGAGGGTCAGACAGTCGGAGATGCCCCGCACGAGGTCGGCGTTGCCGATCCGGGACAGCGGTCCGGAGCCGGCCGGCCGGGCGGCGGCGCGGGTGTCGGACTCGTACGGCGACGTCCACAGCTGGAGCGGATGCACCCGGGCCGGTTCGGCGCCGGCCGGGTCGGTGCGCAGCACGGTCAGCGATCCGTCGTCGAAGAGCGCCCATCCCCGGCAGGTCAGCGGGGTGGAGATCTCCTTGCGGATCAGGTTGTACGGCAGCAGGAGGCTGCGTCCCGCGCCGGGCGCGTGGTACGCGTACAGCACGTCCTCACCGTTGGGCGAGCGCACCTCGCGCTCGAACTCCAGGCCCTCGGTGTCGAGGTCGAACGTCCGGTGCGCGCCCGTCGCCGCGAGGCAGTAGCCGCCGGGGAAGACGATGCCCTGGTCCTCGGGCAGCCGGCGGCAGGACTGCCCGACGGCGTCGAGCCGGACCACCGTCTTCGTCAGGGTGTGGAGGACGAAGTGGCGCCAGACGGTCTCCTTGTAGGGGCGCACCCGCAGCAGGAGCAGGGCGCCCACCCTCGCGTACTGGATGTCCGCGTCGGCGAGGGACTGGAGGGGTTCGTCGACCGGCTCGGTGTGGATCGCCCGGTCCGTCTCCGTGTCGTCCTCGGTCTTGACGGTGAGGCTGCCGCCGACGGTCGCGACGAAGACCTCGCCCTCGACGGACACGTGCGGCCGGCGGCCCGGGACGTGGTCCTCGCGGGTGGTCGCGGTCCAGGTGAAGTCGTGGGACGGCGGGAAGACGTGGTCGCGCTCGCCGCGCGCGTCGAGGAACGTCACCCGGCCGTCGTCGGCGAGCGCCCAGCGCAGCACCCGGATGTCGTCCGGCTTCTCCCCGGTGCGGAAGACTGCGAGCAGCCGGCCGTCGACGTGGCGCAGCCGCAGCAGACGGGTGTCGCGGTAGTAGCGGTGCAGGGCGGCGAACTCGCGGACGAAGCCGGGGTCGTCCAGCAGACCGGGCACCGCGTCCTCGGGCAGCCGGTTCAGGTCGCGGTCGCGCAGGGTGAGGACGTCGCCGACGGCCGCCTCGGCCCGCAGCCCGAGGACGGTGTGGGCGCCGAACAGCAGACGGTCCCCGACGGCCACGACGTCGGCGGGCAGACAGGCCCGTTCGGTGCGCAACTGTCCGGTCCCGGCGAGCGCGAGCCGGGTCGCGCCGAACTCCTGCACACGGCGGGAGTCGAGCGCCTGCGCGCGGCGGGCCAGGTCCCCGGCCTGTGCGGCCAGCCGGTCGCGCAGCACCTCGTACGTGCCGGCGTCCAGGCCGGGGCCCGTGGCAAAGTCCGGAGCGGTCCTCGGACCGGGGTCCGCGACGGAGTCCGGAGTGCTCCTCGGGCCGGGGTCCGCGGCGGTGTCCAGGCCGGTTGCCATGGGGTCGGGTTCCCTTCGAGACGTTCGGGCGGTACGGCCCGCAGCCGCCGTCCCCTGCACGGCGGCTGCGGGCCACGGGCGCTCAGACCCGGGCGCTGCCGTTCAGCGCGGTCAGCGGCAGGTCGGACAGACCCAGCTCGCCGGCCCGGTCCATCAGCTGCTGGAGCCGGCCGGCCTGCGGAGAGCCGCCCGACTTCATGAGCTGCATCAGCAGCGCGGACACCGTCAGGTTCTGCACGTCCGCCGTCGACACCTGGCCGAGGAGGCGGCCGAGGTCCTCGGTGAAGCTCGACGACCCGTCCAGCCAGGGCTTCGCCAGCGCCTGTGCCGTCGCGGAGTTCTCCACGAACCCGTCGACGCTCTTGCCCAGCGCGATCGAGCCCATCAGCCGGTCGAAGAAGACGGACTCCCCGCCGACGATGTCGATGTCGGCGTGCTCCAGACCGGTGGCCAGCACCGTGGCCTGCGCCTCGGCGACCTGCCGCTGCGCGTCGAGACCGGCCAGCCGGATCTCCTTCTCCGCCTGGAGCCGCAGCCGGTACTCCTCGTGACCGCGCGAGGCGTCGTCGAGGGCCGCCATCGCGGCCGCCTTCTCGGTCAGACCCGCCGCCTCGGCCTTGAGCTTCTCGCCGATCGCGGTGGCCTCCGCGAGCGCCTTGGCCCGCGCGCCCTCGGCCTCGGCCCGCAGCAGCGCCTCGGTGCCCTCCGCCTCCGCCTGCATCCGCGCCCCGGTGGCCACGGCCTCGGCCCGCCCGGCCTTCTCGACGACCTCGGCCTCCTTGTCGCGGACCTGCACCTCGGCGAGACCGGCCGCGGCCGTCTCCGCCTGGACGCCCTCGGCGAGCCGCAGCTTGGCGCGGGCGTCGAGGTCGGCCGACTTCAGCCGGGCCTCCGCGAGCGTCAGCTGCTCGGCGGACCGGTGCCGGGCCGCCACCTCCGCGGCCTCGGCCGCCTTGATGTCCTTGACCAGCTTCTCCTGGGCCTCCGCCTCGGCCGCGATGATCACCGACTGGCGGGTCCGCTCGGCCTCCTCGACCACCCGCAGCTTCTTGATCGCCTCCTCCTGCTCGGCGACCGTACGGTCCACGGCGATGCGCTCCCGCACCACGTCCGCGACCTCGCGGCGCTCCGCCTCGACCTCCTTGTCCTTGGCGATGACCGACAGCGCGGTCTCCCGCTCCCGGGCGATGACCTCCAGCAGGCGGTCCTTCTCGATCCGCTCGTTCTCGACGGCGATGACCCGCTCGCGGTTCTTCTGCGCCACGGCGATCTCCCGGGCCTGGTTCTCCCGCTGGACGCCGAGCTGCTCCTCGGTCCGCAGGAACGCGCCCTGCGCGCCGAGGCGTTCCTCCTCCTGCACCTTCGCGGTGGCGGCCTCCTCGCGCGCCCGCAGCGTCTCGACCTCGCGCCGCTGCTTGATCTCCGCCTCGGCCTGCCGGCGCTCCAGCTCAAGGATGGTCTCCCGGGCGTCGACGTTCTGCCGGGTGATCTCCTTCTCCTCGGTGCGCTGGAACTCGTTGGTCCGCACGTGCTCGACCGTCGTCAGCTCGGTGATCTTGCGGATGCCCTGGGCGTCCAGGATGTTCGCCGCGTCCAGCTGCGACATCGGCGTCTGCTCCAGGAAGTCGATCGCCGCGTCGTCGAGGTGATAGCCGTTCAGGTCGGTGCCGATGACCTGGATGATCCGGTCCCGGAACTCCTCGCGCTTGGTGTAGAGGTCGACGAAGTCGAGCTGCTTGCCGACCGTCTTGAGCGCCTCGGAGAACTTGGCCGCGAAGAAGTCCTGGATGGCCGCCGGGTCGCTGGCGGTCTGGGTGCCGATCGCCTGCGCGACCTTGATGACGTCCTCGACGGTCTTGTTGACGCGGACGAAGAAGCTGATGTGGATGTCGGCCCGGATGTTGTCCTGGCAGATCAGACCCTCGCGGCCGGTGCGGCGGATCTCGATCGTCTTCACCGAGATGTCCATGTACTCGGCCTTGTGCAGCACGGGCAGCACCACGGCGCCGGTGAAGGTGACGTCCACCTTCTTCGTCTTGGAGATGATCAGCGCCCGGCCCTGCTCCACCTTGCGGAACAGCGTGCTGAGCATGAACAGCGACGCGACCGCGACGAGGAGGACAACGGCGACGAGCACGGCGAGGCCCACAGTGATGGCATCCATGGCATACGTCCTTGAGGCGTAAGAGAAAGAGGTGAAGCGTGGGGCGTGTGGTGGCCGGCGGGGCGCGCGGCTCTCAGGTCAGGTCGCCGCGCGGGTCGAGCGCCGCGTCGTACGGCGCGACCCAGAAGAACTCGCCGGCGTCGTCGTAGGCGTACAGCAGGCCGGTGCTTCCGCTGCCGAGCCGGTCGGTGCCGGTCTGGCGGACCTGGACCAGCGCGGTCGAGCCGTCCGCGGCCGCGACCTCCGCCTGACCGAAGCCGGCGTCCACCCGGCCGGTACGGATGGTGCAGGTCAGCCCGACGAAGTCCAGCCGGGACGGCCCCCGTTCATCGGGCAGCAGCCGACGCAGCGGCCGCACCAGCAGCCGGGTGAACCACCGGGCGAGCAGCACGGCGCCGACGAGCACCGCCACCCCGCCCAGCACCCGCGGCACACCCGGCGGCGCGAGCGGCTCCAGCAGGACGGTCGCGCACAGGCTGAAGAACCAGGCGAACGCCGTCAGCAGCGAGAAGGCCACCGTCACCGGCACCCCGCCCAGCCCCCACCCATCAAAGTGCCCATGCGCATGGGCGTCAAAGCCGTGCGTCTCGGCCGCGCCGAACGCGACCAGAAGCCAGAAGGCGACGACCACGACCAGGGCGGACGTGAACAGCAGCGTCGGAAAGCCGGTGACGGCCGTCAGAAACGCCTGCATGTCCCCTCCCTCGTTCCGCCGCCCCGGCGGCCCCCCGCCACGGCTCCCCTGCGGGCCCGGCTGCCGGACACCTTGC
>NZ_JBEOWS010000407.1:0-8167 GCF_040296125.1 Streptomyces sp. NPDC002265
CCCCTGGTCTCCGGCCTGCTGTCCGACTCCTCCGGAGGCATCGCCAAGGGCCTGTGGCTGTCCGTCGTACTGCTGGCCGTCTCCGCCGCCGTCGCTGCGCCGATCCGGCCGTGGCCGGCGGCAGCTCCACCTGTACGCCCGGGTCGCCCGCGTCCGCCGTGTAGTCCTGCGGGCTGGTCTCGTCGACGCCCTCGGGAGCCTTGACGGCCTTCAGGACGAAGGTGAGGACCACCGTGACGGCCACGTTGAGCACGAACGCCGTCAGACCGATGTAGCCGATCTCGCCGATGCCGGGGATCTCCTTCGAGCTGCCGCCGAAGTGCTTCTGGGTCGGCGAGGCCACCCCGTACGCGGCGAGCGTGCCGTACACCATGCCCACGGCCCAGCCCGCCAGCAGCGCCCAGCGGTGGCACCAGCGGGTGAACAGGCCGCCGACCAGGGCCGGGAAGGTCTGCAGGATCCAGATGCCGCCGAGCAGCTGGAAGTTGATCGCGACCGTCTTGTCCATGGTGAGGACGAAGACCAGGGCACCCACCTTCACCAGCAGCGACACCACCTTGGAGACCTGGGTCTCCTGCTTCGGGGTCGCGTCCGGCTTGATGAAGTCCTTGTAGATGTTGCGGGTGAAGAGGTTCGCGGCCGCGATGGACATGATGGCCGCGGGGACCAGGGCCCCGATGCCGATGGCGGCGAACGCCACCCCCGCGAACCAGTCCGGGAACATGTTCTCGAAGAGCTGAGGGATCGCCAGCTGGCCGTTGGTCACCTTCACCCCGGCCGCGATCGCCATGAAGCCGAGCAGCGCGAGCAGGCCCAGCATCAGCGAGTACAGCGGGAGGATCGTGGTGTTGCGGCGGATCACGTCGCGACTGCGACTGGACAGCGTCGCCGTGATCGAGTGCGGGTACATGAACAGCGCGAGCGCCGAACCGAGCGCCAGGGTGGCGTACGTCCACTGGCCCGCCTCGGGGGGTACGAGCCCGCCCGCACCGGCCGCCGTGTACTTGTCGCCGGCCGCCTTGAAGATCTCGTCGAAGCCGCCCAGCTTGATCGGGATGTAGATGATGGCCACCGCGATCACGATGTAGATCAGGGTGTCCTTCACGAACGCGATCAGGGCGGGGGCGCGCAGTCCCGAGGAGTAGGTGTAGGCGGCCAGCACGGCGAACGCGATGAGCAGCGGGAGGTCCTTCACGAACCAGTTGCTGTTCTCGCCGCCGCCGACGCCCATCACGTCCAGCACGGCCTGGATGCCGACCAGCTGGAGCGCGATGTACGGCATGGTGGCCAGGATGCCGGTGACGGCCACGGCCAGCGACAGGCTCTTGGAGCCGAAGCGGCCGCGGACGAAGTCGGAGGTGGTGACGTATCCGTGCCGATGGGACACCGACCACAGCCGGGGCAGGAAGGTGAAGATCAGCGGATAGACCAGGATCGTGTACGGCACCGCGAAGAAGCCCGCGGCACCCGCCGCGTAGACCGCGGCCGGCACGGCGACGAAGGTGTACGCCGTGTACAGGTCGCCGCCGAGCAGGAACCAGGTGATCCAGGTGCCGAACGAGCGGCCGCCCAGACCCCATTCGTCGAGGGTGTGCTCGTTGTCGGCCCTGCGCCAGCGCGCGGCCAGGAAGCCCAGGGCCGTGACGGCCAGGAAGAAGAAGACGAAGACGCCGAGCGCTACGCCGTTGACCCCGTCCTTCACCGCGACGCACCTTCCTTCCGGGACGCGCGGGCGCGCTGGTCGCGCTGCCACAGCTGGTACGCGGTCATCGTCAGTGCCGTGGAGAGCAGCACCCACAGCATCTGGTACCAGTAGAAGAACGGGATCCCGATGAACGTCGGATCCGTTTTGGCGTAGGACCCGACCCACAGCATCGCCACGAAGGGCGCGACGAGGCACAGGCCGATGACGGCGCGCACGGGCGTCACCACCGGCTCTCGGGTCACTTCTGGGGCTTCTGACATCTGGCGTTCCGTCCCCTCGTAGATCGCCTATGACGCGCAGGCAATCTAGGTCACGGTGTCACGGGAACGGAACCCCTCGTTCGTACAACACGCGCACCATGGGGGCGCTTTGGGCGCACCAGGGCCCCGGGGCGGCGCGCCCCGGGGCCCTGGTGGATCCGATGCCCGGTCAGTCCTGCGGGCGTTTCGGCCGCGCGGCGGATCAGTCCTGCGGGCGCTTGAGCCGTGCGACGAACTTGTACCGGTCGCCCCGGTAGACTGACCGCACCCACTCCACCGGCCGGCCGTCCTTGTCCAGCGAGTGCCGGGACAGCATCAGCATCGGCAGGCCGACGTCGGTGCCGAGCAGGCCCGCCTCGCGCGGGGTGGCCAGCGAGGTCTCGATGGTCTCCTCGGCCTCCGCGAGGTGGACGTCGTAGACCTCGGCGAGGGCGGTGTACAGGGAGGTGTACTTCACCAGCGACCTGCGCAGCGCGGGGAAGCGTTTGGCCGAAAGATGGGTGGTCTCGATGGCCATCGGCTCGGCGTTGGCCATACGCAGCCGCTCGATGCGCAGCACGCGGCCGCCCGCGGTGATGTCGAGCAGACCGGCGAGGGTGTCGTCGGCGGTGATGTACCCGATGTCCAGGAGCTGCGAGGTGGGTTCGAGGCCCTGGGCGCGCATGTCCTCGGTGTACGAGGTGAGTTGGAGCGCCTGCGAGACCTTCGGCTTGGCGACGAACGTGCCCTTGCCCTGGATGCGTTCGAGTCGGCCCTCGACGACGAGTTCCTGGAGCGCCTGGCGGACGGTGGTGCGCGAGGTGTCGAACTCGGCCGCCAGGGTCCGCTCGGGCGGGACCGGGGTGCCGGGCGACTGGGTCTCCGTCATGTCCAGCAGATGCTTCTTCAGGCGGTAGTACTTGGGCACACGCGCGGTACGGACGGTCGCCCCACCCTCGTTCTCCGCACTGCTGACGTCGGTGCTCATGCTCCGCCTTCCCGGCTTCCGGTGCCGAAGCGACCGACATGTCCGTCGGCCACGGCTCACATCGTGGCACGGCTTCGTGTGCGCGGTGTCCCCTGTGGGTGACCTCGCACGTTCCGTGATCCCCTCTGTATACCGTCGAGGCCCTGGTTGGTCTAGTCCAAGGTGCTGCCGTGGCGGGTGTGGTCCAGGGGAATGCGGGCGTCCGTTCTGGTGCCTTGCGAAATGAAAAGTCCCTGCATATCGCGGTCACGTAACGGACGACTCGGCCCCGCTCGAACACCCTTGACAGCCCTATTGGTCTGGGCCAAGCTCCCGCTTACTGGTCTACACCATTGGTCCAGTCCCAGGCCCCATGGGCGGTACGGCGCGTTGACGGTCACCGCGGGGAGGCAGGGGGGTTTGTGGCATCCCTGAGGAGGGTTGGCGTGAAGCGCAAGCTGGTAGCCGCGATCGGTATCGCGGGCATGATCTTCTCCGTCGCGGCGTGCGGGGGCAAGGACGACGACAAGGCCGCAGCGGACGGCAACAAGGGCAAGGGCCAGACCCTCACCGTGTGGGTCATGGACGGCTCCGCACCGGACCAGTGGCAGAAGGACGTGGCCGCCGCCTTCGAGAAGAAGACGCAGGCGAAGGTCAAGTTCGAGGTCCAGCAGTGGAACGGCATCCAGCAGAAGCTGACCACGGCGCTGTCCGAGGAGAACCCGCCGGACGTCTTCGAGATCGGCAACACCCAGACCCCCGCCTACGCCAAGACCGGCGGCCTGGCCGAGCTCGCCGACCTGAAGAGCTCCATCGGCGCCGACTGGACCGCGGCGCTCAACAACTCCTCGGTCTTCGACAACAAGCAGTACGCGGCGCCCTGGTACTTCGCCAACCGCGTCGTCATCTACAACAAGAAGATCTGGGCCGACGCCGGCATCGACGAGCTCCCCAAGACGCGTGACGAGTTCTACGCCGACCTCAAGCAGATCGGCTCCAAGACCAAGAACGAGCCGATCTACCTGCCGGGCCAGAACTGGTACCACTTCGTCGGCCTGACCATCGGCGAGGGCGCCGAGCTCGTCAAGAAGGACGGCGACAAGTACGTCTCCAACCTGGCCGACCCGAAGGTCGCCGCCGCCATGGAGACGTACAAGAAGTTCCAGGCGCTGTCCAAGGCTCCCAAGGACAAGGACGAGGCCACCCCGCAGCAGGGCGAGGTCTTCGGCAAGGGCAACGTCGGCGCCATCATCGGCATGGGCTGGGAGGCCGGCACCGCGATCAAGGCCAACCCGGCGATCGAGAAGCAGATCGGCTACTTCACCATCCCCGGTGCCACGGCCGGCAAGCCCGAGGGCGTCTTCCTCGGCGGTTCCAACCTCGCCGTCGCGGCCGGCAGCAAGAAGCAGGAGCTCGCCAAGGAGTTCCTGAAGATCGCGCTGTCCGACCAGTACGAGGGTGAACTGGCCAAGATCAACGGCGTCATCCCGAACAAGGAGTCCCTCCAGAGCAACCTGGCGGGCAACGCCGCCGCCGAGGCCGCCGCGCCGGCCGCCGCGGGCGGTGGCACCACGCCGCTGATCCCGGAGTGGGCCGCGGTCGAGAACGCGCCCAACCCGGTCAAGACCTTCATGACGGCCGTCCTGAACGGCAAGTCCCCGGCCGAGGCCGCCAAGCAGGTCGAGGGCGACTTCAACAAGCGCCTGGCGCAGCAGCAGTAACGCTTCGCAGGAGGCGGGGGCCGTCCTTCCGACGGCCCCCGCCCTGGCGTCGACCCGGTCGAGAGAAGAGATGGCGAGCATGACCGTGCAGACCGAACGGCCGCCCTCCGGTCCGGCGGACGTCCGCAAGTCGGACGACGGAGGACCCGGCAGGCCCCAACCACGAGGGGCCCGGCGCACCGGCGCGCTCGCCCCGTACCTCCTGCTGCTGCCGGCCTGCGCGGCCACCGTGCTGCTGCTCGGCTGGCCGCTGCTGAAGGACCTGCTGCTGTCGTTCCAGAACCTCAACATGGGACAGCTGATCCAGCATGTCACCGAGTGGAACGGCATCGACAACTACAAGGAAGCCCTCACCGGCGAGGACTTCTGGCGCGTCACCCTGCGCACCCTGCTGTTCACGGCGGTCAACGTCGTCCTGATCATGCTGCTGGGCACGCTGGTGGGCCTGCTGCTCGCCCGCCTCGGCAAGCGGATGCGGGTGACCCTGATGATCGGCCTGGTGCTGGCCTGGGCGATGCCCGTGGTCGCCGCGACCACCGTCTACCAGTGGCTGTTCGCCCAGCGCTTCGGTGTCGTCAACTGGGTGCTGGACAAGCTCGGCTGGCACTCCATGGCCGACTACAGCTGGACCAGCAGCCAGCTGTCGACCTTCTTCGTGGTCACCCTGCTGATCGTCTGGCAGTCCATACCGTTCGTCGCGATCAACCTCTACGCGGCCACCACCACCATCCCCGGCGAGCTGTACGAGGCGGCGGCCCTCGACGGCGCGGGCGTGTGGAAGAGCTTCACCACGGTCACCCTGCCGTTCCTGCGGCCCTTCCTCTACGCGACCACGTTCCTGGAGATCATCTGGGTCTTCAAGGCGTTCGTGCAGGTCTTCACCATCAACGGCGGCGGCCCCGACCGGCTCACCGAGACCCTTCCCGTCTACGCCTACATCGAGGGCGTCGGCAACCAGCACTACGGCATGGGCGCGGCGATCGCCGTGCTGACCATCCTGATCCTGCTCTGCGTCACCGCCTACTACCTGCGGATCGTGCTCAAGCAGGACGAAGAAGAGGGGGCCGAGCTGTGAAGCGCTCGCTCATCGGCCGCATCTGGCCCAACGTCACGGCCGCCGTCCTGTTCGTCGGCTTCGTCTTCCCCGTGTACTGGATGTTCGCCACGGCCTTCAAGCCGACCGGCGACATCATCGCGGAGGACCCGGTCTGGTTCCCGACCGACGTCACGTTCGAGCACTTCCAGAAGGCGACCGGCGTCGACCACTTCTGGACGTATGTCGGCAACTCCCTGGTCGTCACGGTCCTCGCGGTGGTGTTCTCGCTGGTCATCGCACTCGTCGCGGCCTTCGCGCTGGCGCGGATGCGGTTCCGCGGGCGGCGCGGCTTCGTCGTCGGCTTCATGCTGGCGCAGATGGCCCCCTGGGAGGTCATGGTCATCGCGATGTACATGATCGTGCGCGACGCGTCGATGCTGAACAGCCTCGTCCCGCTGACGGTCTTCTACATGATGATGATCCTGCCGTTCACCGTCCTGACGCTGCGCGGCTTCGTCGCCGCGGTACCCAGGGAGCTGGAGGAGGCGGCCATGGTCGACGGCTGCACCCGCGGCCAGGCCTTCCGCCGGGTCATCCTGCCGCTGCTCGCCCCGGGCCTGATGTCCACCTCGCTGTTCGGCTTCATCACCGCCTGGAACGAGTTCCCGCTCGTCCTGGTCCTCAACAAGGAGGCCGAGTCCCAGACGCTCCCGCTGTGGCTGTCCAGCTTCCAGACCGCCTTCGGCGACGACTGGGGCGCCACCATGGCAGCGTCCTCGCTCTTCGCCGTCCCGATCCTGATCCTCTTCGTCTTCCTCCAGCGCAGGGCCGTCAGCGGCCTGACCGCCGGAGCCGTGAAGGGATAACCCCATCCGATGACGACATTCGCCAGCGGCACCGACACGCTGACCCGCGACGCGCTGACGGTCCTCCAGCCCGGCTTCACCGGCACCACGGCCCCCGACTGGCTGCTGCGCCGCCTCGGTGAGGGCCTCGCCTCCGTCGGCCTGTTCGGCCGCAACATCGCCTCGCCCGAGCAGCTCGCCGTCCTGACCGCGCAGCTGCGCGCCGAGCGCGACGACGTGCTCGTCGCGATCGACGAGGAGGGCGGCGACGTCACGCGCCTGGAGGTGCGCACCGGTTCCAGCTTCCCCGGCAACCACGCCCTCGGCGCGGTGGACGACGTCGAGCTGACCCGGGAGGTGGCCTTCGAGCTGGGCCGCCGGCTCGCGGACTGCGGCGTCAACCTGAACTGGGCACCCTCCGCGGACGTCAATTCGAACCCCGCGAACCCGGTCATCGGGGTCCGTTCGTTCGGCGCCGACACCGCGCTGACCGCCCGGCACACGGCCGCCTATGTCACCGGGCTCCAGTCGGCGGGCGTCGCCGCCTGCACCAAGCACTTCCCGGGACACGGCGACACGGCCGTCGACTCCCACCACGCGCTGCCCCGCATCGACGTGGACGCCGAGGTGCTCGCCGAGCGCGAACTGGTCCCGTTCCGCGCGGCCATCGCCGCCGGCACCCGGGCGGTCATGAGCGCCCACATCCTGGTCCCCGCCCTGGACCCGGAGCACCCGGCGACGCTGTCCCGCCGCATCCTCACCGGACTGCTGCGCGGCGAACTCGGCTACGACGGGCTGATCGTCACCGACGGCATGGAGATGCAGGCCATCGCCGCCACCTACGGCATCGAGCGCGGCAGCGTGCTGGCCGTGGCGGCCGGCGCCGACGCGATCTGCGTGGGCGGCGGCCTGGCCGACGACGAGACGGTACGGCGTCTGCGCGACGCCCTCGTCGGGGCCGTACGCTCCGGCGAACTGCCCGAGGAGCGGCTGGCGGACGCGGCGCGCCGGGTGCGCGAGCTGGCCCGCTGGACCGCCACGACCGACGTGCGCACCCACGAGGTCCGCTCCGACGTGGGGCTCGTGGCCGCCCGGCGCGCCCTCGCGGTGACCGGCGCCGACTCGTACACGCCGCCCGTCGAGGCCCCGTACGTGGCCGCCTTCACCCCGGTCGCGAACATCGCTGTCGGCGACGAGACCCCCTGGGGGGTGGCCGCCGAGCTCGCCGGTCTGCTGCCGGGGACGCAGACGGGCAGCTTCACCGGCCCGGACGCGGGTCCCGCGGCGCTGGCGGCGGCGGGGGAGCGGCGGATCGTCGCCGTCGTCCGCGACGAGCACCGGCACCCGTGGATGGCGACGGCGCTCGACACCCTGCTGGCGGCCCGCCCCGACACGGTCGTGGTCGAGATGGGCGTACCCCAGTCCGCGCCCCGCGGCGCCCTGTACATCGCCACCCACGGCGCGGCACGGGTGTGCGGGCGGGCGGCGGCGGAGGTCGTCGCCGGCCGTTAGCGCCTGTTCCACGAAGAAGGCGCCCGGGCCCCCTCCGGGGGCCCGGCGCCCTCGTGGTGTGCGCGGGGCCCCCTCACATACCCCGGCCCCGACGCGTGTTGGGGGTGGTGTGACGAGATATGTAGATAACAACACAGTAAAA
>NZ_JBEOWS010000408.1:0-8112 GCF_040296125.1 Streptomyces sp. NPDC002265
GCGGCCGCCCCCCCCCCCCCCCCGCCGCCCCCCCCCCCCGGGGGGGGGGGCCCCCCCCCCCGGGCCGTGCGGACGTGATCCGGACCGCTGGTGGAGCCGGAGTCACCCCCGCGGTCGAGCCGGTGTCACTTCAGGTAGGGGCCGTCGCTTCCGATCTTGCCGGGGCCGTTGAGCACGTACACCCGCAGATTGCCCTTGCCGGGCGCGGCCACGGTCAGGGTGCCACCGGTGACGGTCTTGACGTCGCCGGTGACGGCGTCCCGGTAGGTGCCGTCGGGGATGCCGGTGTAGGTGGCGCCGCCGGTGACCGTGACGAGGGCGAAGCTGTCGGTCGATCCGCTGGTGTAGCGGCGCTTGAAGGCCATCGAGCCGCTGATGCCGTCCGTCGAGTACTGGCCCGACTGCAGGGCCGGGACCGCCCGGCGGATCTGGTTGAGCCGCTGGAGGTGCTTGACCAGGGGCTGGGAGAGGGTGGTGGCCACCGCGCCGCTCGCGGCGTCGACCTTGCCGAAGTCGGAGACGGTGACGCTCCCCGCGAGGTGGTCGCCGTAGTACGCGCGTCCGGTGGTCGCCAGCGGGCAGGTCGGCCCGCAGTCGATCTGCTTGCCCGCCTGGAACTCGATCTCCGATCCGTAGTACAGCGTGGGGATTCCGCGGAAGGTCCACATCAGGGACATGTTCTCGGCCCAGGCGTCGGTGCCGCCGCTGTAGCGGGTGCTCGACTTGTTCGGGCCGTAGTCGTGGCTGTCGACGTAGACGACGTTGTACGTGGCGTCGTTGACGGAGTCGTCGGAGTCCTTGCCGTTGTTGTAGGCGTTCTGCGCGTCGCCGAAGTTCATGTGCATGCGCATGTCGATGATGTTCATCCCGGAGAACTGGCTGCGGTCCGGGGTGTGGTAACTGTTGCCGCTCAGGAAGGCGTTGGTCGATGTGGGCTGGTTGCCGGTGCCGAGCTGCTCCTCGTAGTTGTACTGCTCGATGGCGGCCGTCTCGTCGTCGGCGCTGTAGTCCTTGCGTTCCTTCCAGGTGTAGAACTGCGCGGAGTGGTTCACCGAGCCGCGGTTCCACTTGTCGTTGACGAACGCGCCCACCTCACCGAAGACGAAGAAGTTCTTCGCGGCGTCCGTGCCGAACCGCTGGGTGACCCGGTCGTAGATGGCGGGCAGGAAGCGGCGGTTCCAGGTGACGCGCGGGATGTGCACGGCCGTGTCGATGCGGAACCCGTCCACGCCCATGTCGATGTACTTGTCGTAGGCGCCGATCAGGTAGTTCTGGACGGTGGCGTTCTCGGTGTTGAAGTCGGCCAGGTCCTCGTGCAGCCAGCACGAACGCGAGTCCTCGCCCTCCCAGTTGCCGATCCAGCACTGGTGGTAGTACGCCTTGGGGAACATGCCCGAAGTGGGACTGGGCCACTGGCAGTTGTAGAGGGTGTAGCCCTCCGCGCTCTTGCCGCCGGTGGGCTTGCCCCAGTTGAGGCAGGTGTTGCCGGAGGGTTCGGCGGTCGACCACAGGTCGCCGTTGTAGTACGACTTCCCGGACTTCGGTTCGACGGTCAGGCCGTCGTACTCGAACCCCTCGTTCTTCTCGTCGTAGTACCAGCTCCACTGGCTGTCCCGGACGCCGTACACGGTTGGGGTGAACAGGCCCTTCGCGCCCCAGCGGGAGCTGTGGTTGTAGACGACGTCCTGGTAGATCTTCATGCCCTTGGCGTGGGCCGCGTTGATGAGGTCCTGGTAGGAGGCGCCCGCGGACTCCAGGCGCGGGTCGACCTTGTAGAAGTCGTAGCCGTGGTAGCCGTGGTAGTCGTAGTCCGAGCGGTTCAGGACCACGGGGGTGATCCAGACGGCCGAGAAGCCGAGGGCCTTGATGTAGTCGAGCTTGTCGACCAGACCCTTGAAGTCGCCGCGGAACATGGGGTCGTTGTTGGCGGCGTTGCCGGACTTCACGTCCTGGCTGCCGCCGCGGTTGTTGGAGCTGTCACCGTCGTAGAAGCGTGCGGTGAGGACGAAGTAGATGGGGTCCTTGCGCGGGTCGGTGCCCAGCGGTGTCCCCGAGGCCGGCGCGGGCGCCTGCTCCCCGGTCGTGACGGTGGCCGCGGCGGAGGCGGGCGAGGTGTTCCCGGCCGCGTCGACGGCCTTCACCGTGTAGGTGTAGGCCGTCTTCTCCTCCAGTCCCGTGTCCGAGTACACCGTCGAGCCGACATCGGTGACGACGGTGCCCTTCGTGCCGCCCGTACGCGTGAGCTGGTACTTCGTCACTGCGGTGTCGTCGCTCGCCGGGTTCCAGCTCACCACCACCGAGGTGTTGGTGGCGCTCGCGGTGACCCCGGTGGGTGTGGTCGGCGCCTGGGTGTCGGGGGCCTGGGCCGCGCAGGGGTCCTCGGCGCCGGCGGTGACGGTCCGGTCCTTCACCGTCGTGGTGCCGGTCGGGATCGTGTAGTCGGCGCTGTTGTTGTTGTCCCAGACGCCGTTGCCGTTGTTGAAGGCGGCCCTGAGCGAGGTCGCCGTGCCGATGTCGAGGGTCTTCTTCCACCAGCCGGTGCAGGCGCTCTCCATGCCGAGGCCGGGGACGGCCGTCCAGGAGCCGCCCGCGGGCGCGTAGTGGATGTTGGCCGTGGTCCAGCCGGAGGTGGCGGTCGAGTAGTAGACGGTGGCCTGGTTGCCGCTGCCCGTGCCCGTGTCGGCGCACGGGTCGCTGTGGGCGATCACGCCGTCCTTGACGGTGATGGTGCCGGTGCCCAGGGCGTAGTTGTTGCCGCCGTTGTTGTCCCAGGTGCCGCTTCCGTTGTTGAAGGTGGCCTGGAGGCCGGCGGCCGAACCGAGGTCGACGGTCTTCTTGACCCAGTCCGTGCACGCGGCCTCCATCACCACGCCCGGCACGGTGGTCCAGGAACCGCCGTCCGGGGCGTAGTGGAGGTAGGTGGAGGACCAGTTCTTGGTCTTCGTGTAGTAGAAGACGGTGGCCGTGTTCGCCGTGTCGGCCACGGTTCCCAGCGCGACGCGGCTTGTGTCAGGCACGCCCGTGAGCAGGCCCGAAAGGCCGGCCGCCGCCGCGATCAGGGCGAGCGGGCGGCGCAGTCGGATCGGCAGCCGCACTCCGCGCGGCGGTCTGCGTCTTGCGGGACTCATGAGTGCGGGTTTCATGGTTTCCCCTTGATGCAAGAAGAACCGGCAAGTTCCTGAAATTTGTTGCAGCGGAAACTACAGGTGCATGACAGTCCTGTAAATGGATCGCGCGCGCCTTCCCCGGCAAGGCGTGCGCCCGTCCGCGCCAACTCGCCGATGCGGTGTTTGCTTCCGGAATGGACGCTCGCCACGATGAACTTCGTGGTTCTGACTCCGGGCTGGGTGTGGCAGGGAGGCCCGACGCGCCGGGCGCTGGGCACCGGCATCCCCACCGGGCTGTTCCTCGGCGCCTTCGCCCTCGTCGAGTCGGGCTACTGGATCGCCGCCGCCGCGGTGTTCCTGCTGCTGAGCCCCTTGCACGGCATCCGGACAGCCCGACGGATGGGCAGGGCGTGGTCCGGGGCCGCACAGTTGGACGCCGCCGACCGGGCAGCCGTCGTACGGGCCACCCGGCGCGGCGCGGACCTCGGCGACCCCCGGCTGGCACCCGCGGTGATCGACTACGCCGAGGCCCTCCGCAACGTTCGCGAACAGGACCGGATCAGGCGGTGGGTGGTCGCGGGTCTCGCCATGCTGGCCCTGGCGCTGGCCCTGTACGACACGCACTCCGGGGAGAAGGGGCAAGCCGTGGCGTCATGGCTGGTGCTGGCGCTGTTCCTGCTGGACCTGACCTGGCGGCCCGGCCAGGAGGACACGGTCGTCTCCCGCGCGCAGCGGGCGGCGGACTCGGCGCGCCGGAGCCTGCGCCGGAATCCGGCCGACGACCGGCCCTGAGGCCACGGACGACGGGCCGCCCCGGCGGGCACGGACCGCGCCGGGGCCGTGCGCGTAGGCTTCACAGACGTACGACGATCAGCGCGATGTCGTCGCGCGCACCGTGACTGACCCCCATGTACGCCAGGAGGGTGTCCGCGAGCGGTTCGGGGTCCAGCCCCGCGCAGCAGTCGCGAAGGACATCCGTCAGCCGGTTCAGACCGACGTCGATGTCCTCGTCATGACGCTCGATCAGGCCGTCGGTGTACAGGACCAGCGTGTCTCCGGGACGGTAACCGGTGCCGGCCTGGGGGCGCGGTACGTGTTCGGGCCGGGCGCCGAGCGGTGGATCGGTGGCCTGGTCCAGCAGTTCGCTGGAGCCGTCCGCATGCATCAGCACCGGCGGCGGATGACCGGCGCTGGAATAGATGATCAGGCGGGAGCGGGTGTCGATCAGCGCGGTCACCGCCGTGGCGGCCAGCGCGCCCTCCACGGAACGCGCGTAGAGGCCGAGCACCTCCATGGCCTGCGCCGGTCCGGCGACCGCACGACTGGCCGCGGAGAGCGCGCTGCGAAGCATGCCCATGACAGTCGCGGCCTCCAGGCCGTGCCCCACCACGTCGCCCACCGCGACGGCGAACCGGTCGTTGGCCAGATCGACGGTGTCGTACCAGTCACCGCACACGTTCAGCGAACCGACCGCGGGCAGATAGCGCACCGTGACGTTCGGGTGCCGGGCCAGGTCCGGGGCACGCAGCATCGCCTCCTGAAGGGTGATCGCCACCTGCCGTTCACGGTCGTGGGCCCGGCGCAGTTCCTCGTTGAGCCGCTGGAACTCCTTGGCCCGGATGTAGAGCTCGGCCTCCACCGCCTCCTCCCGCTCGCTCGACGATCCGTCCGGTGACCGGCCGCGCCGTTCGCGGGCCTGCACGAAGGCGGTCACGTCCTCGACCCGGTGGATGATCCACGCCACGCCGCCGTCCGGCCCGAGCACGGGCGTGTTGACCGGGGACCACCACCGCTCCTCGAACCGCCCGGGCCTGCTCACCACCGGGATGTCGTAGCGCTGCGCCGCCATCGCGTCCGGCTCCCGGGTGGCCAGTACGCGCTCCATGGAGGCCGTCAGGTTGCGCACCCCGTCCGCGTCCGGGTCGTTCGGGTTGTCGGGGAAGGCGTCGAACAGATACTGGCCGATGAGTTCGTCACGCGTCCGTCCGGTCACCCTGCCGTACGCCTCGTTCACACCGACGATCATCAGATCGGGGGTGAGCACCAGATAAGGGCTGGGAGTGGCGGCGAACAGCGCCGCATAGTCGACCTCCCCCGTGGCCGCCTGTGCGCCGTCGGCTGCCGGGATCTCCACTCCTCCAATCTACGAGCCCTCCCCGGCCCTCGCCCGCCAGCACCGGCGAGCCGCAGGTCACGGGGCCCGCGAGGCCGGTGGGCCGGTGCCGGTGGCCGCCCCGGGTGCTCGGCCGGAACGGCGTGCGGCATCGGCGACCCCCATCCGGTGGCCCGTACGGCGTCGACGTACCCGGAATGCCGGATTCAGATGATCATTCCCACCCTTGGACGACCGGCGTTCACCCGGTGCTGCACAGACACCCTTCGAACCGGCGAACGATTTCAGCCATGACTCACATGACACGTGTCAAAGCAGCCTCCGTCCTGTCGGCCGCCCTGATGCTCCCCGGCCTGACGGCGGGCGCGGCGGCCGCCGCGCCGGCCCACGCCGGAGCGAGCGCGCACTCCGCACGGCACATTCCGTTCACCGCGGCCGAGGTGACCGCGCGGAACGACGGCTCGTACAAGATCACCTGGAAGGCGCCCGGCGTCCGCCACGTGGCCGTCCGCGCGAACGGCCGCACCGTCGCCTCCGGCGGCTCGACCGGCTCGGTGACCGTGACCGGTCTGCCCGCCGCCGACCGCCGGTGGTTCGACCTCGTCCCCGACCACGGGCGCGGCCTCCACCTCGCCGACCGGCTGATCAAGCTGGACGGCACCACCAACTTCCGTGACGCGGGCGGCTACCGCACCACCGACGGCAGCTGGGTGAAGATGGGGGTCGTCTACCGCTCGGACGCGCTCGACCGGCTGGCCTCCGCCGACCTGACCAAGCTCAAGCGTCTCGGCATCTCCGTCGACTACGACCTGCGCACCACCTCCGAGCGCACGGGCGCGCCCGACCGGGTGCCGTCCGGCGCACGGTACGTCGTCGCCGACGTGATCGGCGACGACTCAGCCGTCTTTGCGATGCCGACGACGGCCGAGGGCGCGGCGCAGATGATGGTCGACGGCGAGAAGGCCATGGTCAGCGGCGCGACCGCGAAGGCGGCCTACTCCAAGGTCTTCGCCGGGATCGTGGCGGACGCCG
This sequence comes from Streptomyces sp. NPDC002265, assembly GCF_040296125.1. NCBI lineage: Bacteria > Bacillati > Actinomycetota > Actinomycetes > Kitasatosporales > Streptomycetaceae > Streptomyces > Streptomyces sp. NPDC002265. Next base: position 6,253 of record NZ_JBEOWS010000408.1, read on the forward strand.
ACGGCTCGCTGTACCACTGCACGGCGGGCAAGGACCGTACCGGGTGGGCCGGCGCCACCCTGCTCACCGCTCTCGGCGTACCGCGGGAGACGGTGATGGCGGACTACCTGGCCTCCAACACCTACCAGGCCGCGGTCAACGCCGCCACCCTGGCCGCCATGCCCGCGGCCCAGGCCGCGGTCTACAAGCCGATGCTCGACGTGCGCGCCGAGTACCTCAACTCCGGCTTCGCCGAGGTGAAGGACAAGTACGGCTCCTTCGCGTCGTACGAGAAGAAGGCCCTGGGGATCGACCCGAGCGAGCTGCGGCGGCTGAAGGCCCAGCTGCTCGTCGGCTGATCCCGGACGGCCTGCCCGGACCCGGACCCGGCCCGCTCGGGGCGGGCCGGGTCCGGCAGCAGAGGGCCGGCCCGCCGCAACGGCGCCGGTCAAAGGGCGGTCGAGGCCTCCGGGTCCAGCCCCGCCATGAGTTCCGCGAAGGCGCCGTCGGCGGCCCGGGAGGTGAAGAGCCGGTCGAGCCGGGCCAGGGCGAGGCCGCGGTGGAAGGACCCCGAGTCGGTGTCGTCGCCCGCGTCATGGAGCGTCCGGGTCAGCCAGTGGGAGAACTCCTGGTCGTTCCAGACGCGTCGCAGACAGCGCCGGGAGTACGTGCGCAGCGCGCTGTCGTCGCCGTCACGGACGAAGTCCCGGACGGCCCGGGCGAACAGGTCCGCGTCGTAGAGGGCGAGGTTCATGCCCTTGCCGCCCATCGGCGACACGATGTGCGCCGCGTCGCCGACGAGGTGGAGGCGGCCGTACTGCATGGGCTCGTGGACGAGGCTGCGCAGCCGGAAGATCTCCCGGTCGGTGATCGGGCCGGACGGCAGGGAGGGGTCGCCGAGCCGGGTGCGCAGCGCGTCCCAGACACGCGGGTCGGGCCAGGCTCCGGGATCGTCGTCGGGCGGGCACTGGAGGTAGTAGCGGCTGGTGTGCGGACCGCGGGAGAAGTGGGCGGCGTAGCCGTGCCGGCTGACGGCGAGGAGGGGCCGGGGCGGAGGCGGGGTGTCGGCGAGGACGGTGAGCCAGCCGATGCCGTGGTCGAAGGCGTGCGCGGCGAGGACACCGTCGGGCACGCTGGCACGGCTGACGCCGCGGTCGCCGTCGCAGCCTGCCACGAACGCGCAGGCGATGGCGCGGAGTTCGCCGTCGGCATCGCGGTAGCGGACGGTGGGCCGGTCGCCGGTCAGATCGTGCAGGGAGACGTCGGCGGCCTCGAAGCGCAGGTCTCCGCCGTCGTCGAGGTAGGCGGCCATGAGCTTCTGGACCAGAACCTGCTGTGGACAGATACGGGCCTGTGGACCGTCGGAGCCGTCGCCGTCGGAGACGAGGTGGCGCTCCCCGTCCACCCGGAACTCCAGGGTGCCGTCGGAGGGGACACCGCCGAGGACCCGGTCGGCCAGCCCCCATGAGTCGAACATCCTGACGGCGCGGGTCTCGACGATGCCGGCGCGCTGACGCTGGGTCACATACGCGCGCGTTCTGCGTTCCAGTACGACGCAGTCGACACCGCAGCGCCGCAGCAGGTTCGCGACGGTCAGACCGGCCGGACCGGCACCGATCACCACCACGGTCGTGGACTCCGCCGGAATCGCCGGGTCCGTCAACTCCCCCTCTTTCGCGGCCACTTGACCACCTCCGAGGGCAGCCTAGGCCCGTGCGCCGCGGCCCGGAAAGGGCGGACGTCGCCCTCCGCAGGAACGGGCGGAGGGCGACGGTGAACCGGGGGTGGCCGCGTTACGGGAGGTTGCGTGCCATGACGATGCGCTGGACCTGGTTGGTGCCCTCGTAGATCTGGGTGATCTTGGCGTCGCGCATCATGCGC
>NZ_JBEOWS010000409.1:0-8096 GCF_040296125.1 Streptomyces sp. NPDC002265
GCGGTGATCGCCACCAAGGTCGGCATGGAGTGCATCGATCCCACGGGCGGCCCCGGCGGTTCCCCGCTGGTCAAGCCCAACGGACGGCCCGAACACGTCCGTGCCGCCATCGACGCCAGCCTGCGTCGCCTGGGCACCGACCACATCGACCTGTACCAGCTCCACCGCGTCGACCCCGAGGTCCCCATCGAGGAGACCTGGGGCGCACTGGCCGAGGCCGTCACCGCCGGCAAGGCCCGCCACCTGGGCCTGTCCGAGGTCGGCGTCGAGCAGATCCAGCGCGCCCAGGCACTGCACCCGGTCGCCACCGTGCAGTCCGAGTTCTCCTTGTGGACCCGCGACGTGCAGGCCGAGGTCCTGCCGTACTGCACCCAGCACGGCATCGGCCTCCTGCCCTACTCGCCGCTCGGCCGCGGCTTCCTCGCCGGCCGCTTCGCCTCCTTCGACGAACTGCCGCGCAACGACCAGCGCCGCCGCCTGCCGCGCTTCCAGCAGGACAATCTGCGAGCCAACCTCGACATTGCAGCCAAGGTCCGTGACGTCGCCGACCGGATCGGCGCCACACCCGCGCAGATCGCCCTCGCCTGGCTTCTCGCCCAGGGCCCGTACGTCGTCCCCATCCCCGGCACCAAGACCCCCAGGTACCTGGTCGACAACGCGGGCGCCGCCGACGTCCTGCTGTCCGGGGCCGACCTCGCCGACCTCAATGCCATCCAGGCCCCCGTCGGCGCCCGCTACTGACCACACCACCCCGGCAGCGGCGCCCCGCGTGACCCCTCTCACCGTGTGAGCCGTTTCGCGGCCACGCTTTGGCCCAGTGGAAGGTGCTGCCGGGGCGCAACAGCGGGCGCCGTGCGGCTCACCGGCTGAGAGTCCAGGCAGCCCGGCGACTCCCGCCGGGCTGCCCGATCCGCTGGTGCGTTCCTGCCTCAGAACAGACGGTGGGTGCCCCGGCGGCGCCCCCGCCGTTCCCCGGCACAGCCCGGCCCTGCCGCGCGCCGTCTGACGCGAGAGGGCCGGGCGACCACCGTTACTTCCCTTTGCCGTTTCCAGGAGATCTGCCGTGCCAGGTACCGCCCCCGTCGTGTCCGCCGTGAGGCCGGGTGACACCGACACCGCCCCACGTCACGGCTCCGCCATGGCGGCCGCATTGCTGGGTATCGCCGTGATGACGCTCGACGCTTTGATAGTCAACGTCGCTCTGCCCGCCATCGGACGCGATTTCGGCAACGGAATGACGGGACTGCAGTGGGTGGTGGACGGCTACGCCTTGATGTTCGCCGCGCTGCTGCTGTCGGCCGGGTCGGTGACCGACAGGCTCGGCGCGCGTCGTGCGTTCGGCGCGGGACTGGCCGTGTTCGTCACCGCCTCGGCGGCCTGTGGCCTGGCGCCGAACCTGGGCATGCTGGTGGCCGCCCGGCTGGTTCAGGGCTCTGGCGCGGCGATGATCGCCCCCGCCTCGCTGGCGCTGATCCGCGAGGCGTTCCCGGACTCGGCCCGCCGCGCCCGGGCGATCTCGATCTGGGCAGCGGCCAGCTCGGTGGGCGCCGCCGCCGGACCCGTGGCGGGTGGTCTGCTGAGCCAGGTCAGCTGGCGGATGATCTTCTTCGTCAACCTGCCCATAGGGCTGGTCGCGCTCCTGCTGCTCACCCGCACCGCGCGCTCGCCACGGCGTCCGGCCCCGTTCGACTGGACCGGGCAGATCGCCGCCGTCACAGCGATGGGCGCCCTTACCTACGGGGCCATCGAAGCCGGCGCCGCCGGCTTCGGCGCACCCCTCGTGCAGGCGGCCTTCGGCCTGTCCGTGGTGATGGCGGCGGTATTCCTGGCCAGACAGGCACGTGGTGCGTACCCGATGGTGCCGCCGGCGTTGCTGCGTTCCCGCGCCATGGGCGTCGCGGCCGCTGTGGGATTCGCCATCAACGTCGGCTTCTACGGCATGGTGTTCCTGCTCAGCCTCTATCTGCAGGAGAGCCGAGGGCTCTCCGCACCGGCCGCGGGCCTGGCCTTCGTGCCGATGACGGTGTCGACTGCCTTCATCAGCCCGACCTCGCCATGGTTCGCGGCGAGGTTCGGGGCACGCATGCCGATCGTCACCGGGCAGTTCGTCATGGCCGCCGGGCTGGCGATCCTGAGCCTCGCCCCGGCGTCCACGCCCACGTGGGCGCTGGTCGCGCTGATGGTTCCGGTCGGCGCCGGAGGATCCCTCGCCCTGCCCTCTGTGACCACCCTGCTCCTCGACCGTGTTCCGGCCGAGCGCGCGGGCACGGCCGGCGGCGTGCTGAACGCCGCTCGGCAACTCGGCGGCGCTCTCGCCGTCGCCGCCTTCGGCGCGCTGGTCACGCACGCTGCGGGGTTCCACGACGGCCTGCGCTTCAGCCTGCTGCTGGCCGCCCTCCTCGTCCTGCTGGCAAGCACGGCCAACCTGCTGCTTCACCCCGCCGCCCGGCTTTGACACCATGCCGGTTGCGCGGCCGGCGCTGTCGGCGTACTCGCTTGAGCGCACCACCGGGTACGAAGTTGTGTGCACCACCGCTTAACTGATCGTTTCAGAATGTGGTGCGGAGTCGCCTGAGGCAGATGATGCTGCAGGCGAGTTCCAGAAAGCCTTGATAGAGGTCGGCGCGGTGTTCGTAGCGGGTCCGGAGTCGTTTGAACTGGTGGAGCCAGGCGAAGGTGCGCTGACGTTCGCCACCCAACTCATGGCGATCGTTGTAGCGGAACGGCCAGCGGTCCCGCTGACAATTTCCGAGTAGGCGGCTTCAAAGAGACCGAGATGCATCGCCTACCTGCCTGCGAACTTCATTCTGAAACGATCAGTAAGGAGGAGGTGTCCGATGAGTCTTCTGGTCAGTGTGACGCTCGATGCCGGTACAGAAGGAGGCACGGGCCAGGGGCTGGTCTCGTGGTTCGGGACTGCGCTGTCCTGGCCGTTGGGCGAACTGTTGGAACGCGAACGCGAAGGCGCCGTCGAGTCACTGGCGACCACCCTCATGTGTGAAGGGGCCGAGCGTCGGGAGTTCGCGCTGGCGCGGGGTGAATGGGACGCCATTCGTGCGGAGTTGGCGCGCGGACCCGAGACCGCGGACGTACTCGTTTTCTACTCCGGGGCGGAACGGCCGACTGTGCATGTGCACAGTTCCAGTATCCTGGTGAAGCGGCCGAATGCCGAAGTGCAGCTCTTCTTCTTGGGAGACGAGGCGGCACGTGCCGCCGACGCCGCCTTCTGCGCAGCGCTCGTCTCCTTCCTCGTCTCGGCCCTCAATCCGGTCAATCCTGCTTTCGGCAGGGTCTGTGCCGGTGAGCCGATCACGGAGAGGGCGAATCTCGACTCGGTCCTGGGCCGTAAGGTTCGAAGGTCCGTTGCCCAGGCGAGGCAGTGGTTGCGCGGCTACGCGTGGGTCACGGTCTGTCCCGCGGAACTGACCGCGGCGCTGGGCGGCGCGAATGCCCTGGAGAGGTCGGGCGCCTTCCATCGGGTGGTCCCCCTTGCTTCGGGCGGCACCTTGCTCCAGGCGACCGAGACGCTCGCGGGCTTCTCCGACGATGCGATGCGCAGGACGTTCGAGACGCTCGCCCCGGTGCTTCCCGCCGGGGTTCCGCAGGTCGACCCTGCCCATCCGCAGGTGCGATTCGTACCCCAGGACGCCGCACGGTTCGCAGGCGGCGGACGGTGCTAAAGGGTGTTGAGCAAGTCTCTGAACAGGGCATCGACCAGCGCAGGCCGGGATGTCCGTAGGGCAGGACGACCCGACCGTCGGCGGGTAAAGCGTGTAGGCCGCCGTGGGTGTGGTGGTAATGGGCGTCGATGACGCCGTAGCGCGGGGCGCTTTGGGCGAAGAACACGATGGACCGGCCCTGGAGGTGGGGGCACTTTGTTGGGCTGCGGTCCGGGCCTGCGCGGGGCAGACGGGCGGCTGTGCGGTGCGTACGACCGCATTCGCGTGCCGCTCCTCTGTTGGTCCGGCGAGGAGGAGGAAGTCCTGGGCGGTGCGTACGGGTTGGGTGTAGACCTGGCAGCGCTGCCTGCCGCAGATGGCCTGGGCACATCATGATTGTCGTGCCGTCGATGCTGATCTCCAACGGCGTCGTACCGACTGCCGGACCAGGGGTGCAGGCCGCATGGAAGGCGGTGCCGCATGCGGGCGCCTTGTCATGGCTTCCTGTCGGGGCCATCATCGACGGGTGATTGCTGTGATGGCAGAAGGAGCTTTTGAAGCTGCACCTCACGGCAAACTCTTCCCGGGCATTGGAGCGGTCGAGGTGGCACGGCTTCGCGCTGCCGCAGCAGCTCTTGATGCTGCCAGGCCGTCCGCAGACGCACCGAAATGGCATTGGCTGCTGAAGCACTCGGTGTTTCCGGGTCCTGACACGGTCGGGATCCCCGTCATCGTCTGTACCACCGTCTCGATGCACGCCAGTCCTGACGACTGGACAGAGCTCGAGCTTGATGTCTGCTGGGGCCGGCAGGGCCTGCTTCAAGTGACGGCCCAGGTCGGTGTCGCCTGCTTCTGCGACGTCGATCACAACACCCACTATGTCGAGGAACTTGCCCTGGAGATTGAGGGCGAGCGCTCCCTGGCCGCAGCGTTCGAGGAAGCAGTAGAACACGTCATCGACTGGACGTCCGCGCCATCTGACCCCTGCTTGTGGCGGGCGAAGGCAGGGCTGTCGTCGCCTCCGGACAACCGAACCCTTGGCTGGGTCTGACGTGGCCGTCTTGTTTGCTGCAGGGCCGCAGGCGCTCGGAGTGGGGGACAGTCAGTCAGGTCGGCCAGCTGAGTCGGCCGTTCACGACACGACGGTTCCGGAGTAGGTGTCGACCATCAGTGAGGTATCGGTGTCCGGCGGCAACTGGCCTTCGAGGCGGGCCCGCTCCAGCGGCCTCACGACCGACACGCGGCGGGGTTCGATGAGCTCGGCGAAGGCTCCGGTGCCGGTGGGATGCTCGATCGCGTCGGCGAGCAGCGCCGGGAGGGTCAGGCAAGTGGGCATGGCGGAGACGAGCTCGATAGTGAGACAGACGGTCGTGCGGAGGTCGGCTTCGAGGTCGCCGGTCTCGTGGATGGGAGGCAGGGGGACTTCCCCGCTGAGGGCCTCGATCACGAGTGCGGCCTTGTTCGGTCACCACCGATAGATGGTGACGGTGCTGACTCCGGCCCGCCGGGCGATGCCTTCGAAGGTTGGCCGCTGCTATCCGACCTCGCTGAGGAGGTCTTTCGTGGCTCGGAGCACGGCTTCGTGAGATTCCCGGTGACGTCGACGCGAGTCAGGCGCGATGTGGTCGGGCTGGGCGGCGTACTCAGGAGCCAAAGCGCTCTGGCGGCCGTCTTGCCGCCTTGGGGCGTCCACCGCATGTCCCCCTTGTGAGCCACTGGCATCCTTGTTGATTTTGCCCTGAAAGTGGCCCATCATTGGCGAAACACTGCGTTTATTACTGTATGCTCCGTCTTGTACTCAATAGCAAGATCCGCAAGCCTGCTTGGAAAATGCTGGGACGTGGTTCAGCAGGTCCGGTGAGTGGATCAGCAGGCGTCAGACCCGCGCGCAGGATCTGGCGCCTACGGGCGTTCCCACTGGGCGCCCGAGCTCCCTGTTGCGACCCCCGGAAGGGGGGACATCATGCGCGCAACTGCGAGCAGGATGCGGCGGATGGCCGCTGTGATCTGCACGGCACCCATCTTTGCCATCGCGGCCGGAGCCGACGCTGCCAGCGCGGCCGCTTTACCCTCGTCGTCCCATGTCACTTCGGCTCTCTCCCACGACAGCAAGGGCCTGGGAGATCGCTGCTTCTACGGTGACGGCCGGGGCTGGGGAGACCGCGGCGGTGGCGGGTACGGCGGTGGTGACCACGGCGGTGGCGGGTACGGCTACTGACGCTCCAGCGCAGTGAGCTCGCGATCAACGTTCGGCAGTTTCGGGAGTGCCGAATCCGGATGTCCAGACACCTCGGGCATCCAGACCCGTCTGAAGCGACAGGCCTCCCATACGACTGATAGTCGGGGCGGTGGGCAGCGGTGAGGATCGTGTGCGTAGGTGCGGGGCCTGCGGGGCTGTACTTTGCGATCTCGGCCAAGTTGCGCGATGCCGGGCACGAGATCACGGTGTACGACCGTGACCCGCCCGCGGCCACCTACGGCTGGGGCGTCGTGTACTGGGATGACCTGTTGGACGTCCTCTATCGCAACGATCCGGAAAGCGCGCGGGAGGTCACCGCCAGGTCCGTGCTGTGGCAGGACCAGGAGGTGCGTGTGCACGGCTCGGGCGGCGAGCAGACGGCGCACTTCGGGGGTTACGGTTACAGCATCAGCCGATCTGGATTGCTCGACGTCCTGGCCCGCCGTGCCTCGCAGCTCGGCGTCGACGTCCAGTATGGCCACCGCGTTGCAGATCACTCGACGCTTCCCGAAGCGGACCTTCTCGTTGCCGCCGACGGTGCAAACAGCGGGATCCGGGGACAGAGCGCCGCGTTCGGGACTCGCATCGAAGTCGGCCTCAATCCCTACATCTGGCTCGGCACGGACCAGGCGTTCCGCAGCTTCGTGTTCAGCTTCGAGCAGACGTCCGCCGGATGGATCTGGTTTCACGCCTACCCCTCGATCGCGGGCATCAGCACCTGCATCGTCGAATGCTCACCGCAGACCTGGCACAGTCTGGGACTCGACGTGCTCAGCCGCGACCAGGGAGTGCGACTGCTGGAGGACACCTTCAAGAGCGCACTCGACGGCCACCACTTGATCAGTCGATCACGGGGCGCGCCGGCACACTGGCAGCGCTTCGCGCACGTGACCAACGAGACCTGGTACCACGGCACGACGGTGCTCGTCGGCGACGCTGCCCACACCACCCACTTCACGCTGGGGTCGGGCACCAGACTGGCGATCATCGACGCGATCGTCCTCGCACACAGCCTGCAGAAATACCCTGCCGTGGAGGACGCCTTGCGGGAATACGACCGTCATCGCCGCGTGGAACTCCATCCGGTGCAGGCGGCCTCGCGTACGAGCATGGCGTGGTTCGAGCACGTGGACCAGTACATCGACCGCGACGCTGTGGCGTTCGCGCACGCCATGTCGGTACGCCACGGCAGCCAGAGCCCCTGGCACCACCAACTCCACATTGCCACCCAAACCGCTGCCGTACGCACGGCACGGCGCGCCTTTGCCACTGGCCGACGTTGGTACCTCGCCCGCCGACGAGGCGACGGGAAAGACGTCCAGTCACCTCGAACGGGCCGACAACCGTGCCCGCCCGGACTTGATCAGCCGGGAAACCGTGACGGGTAGACAGCGGGGGCATGGGCCTTCGACGCCGCCTTGCAGATCTCCTGCCGACAAGGCCTGCGCGACGACGTAGCCATGATGGCGAGTCAATCCTTGCTCATGCGGTAATAACTTCGCTGTTCAGGGGCTAAATGAGGGTTTCGTGCGCCCGTTCGCATCTCGCACCCAGCTGGACCGGTCGGCCGTATCGGAGCCCCAGTCCTCGTCGACCAGCTCGTCGAGCAGGTGAGGGGATGTACCGGCGACTTCTTCGAGTGCGGCGCGGACGGCCTCGGTGATCAGCTCCGGGCCGGTCCGGTCGCGCACCGCGGCCAGCACGCTGTGATGGAAACCGGGATCGTCCAACTTCATGGCCATGGCGTGCTTGAAGTCGATGCGACAGCGGACTGCCTCGGCGGCCTGCCGGTCCGAGAGACCGAGTAGGAACGGCAGCACACAGACGGTGGCCAGTTGAGGAGGCGAGAGACCTGGACGCCCGTCCCGCGGGTACCAGTCGGCAAATTCCTCATCGCGCCACAGCCCATCCAGCCGGTCACGCACCCATATCGCCGTCGTACCACCCGGGTTGCCCGCCCGCGCAATCTGCGCAGCCAGAGGCGGGACCTGCTCACCGGAACGGCGGCGAAGGGACAACGGGCACCTCGACAGCTGCATCGGTCGGCGGAACCACCCGAGCGTGCCCGTTCACCATGCTGCCGCACCGCGAAATTCCAAGATTCCCGACAGCGATCCAGCGCGGCTTCGCCGTGCGCCGGGGGCACAGTAAATGGGTCGGTATGCGCCGCGCGCGACCTTGACCGCCCTGCCGCGGGA
>NZ_JBEOWS010000410.1:0-7999 GCF_040296125.1 Streptomyces sp. NPDC002265
GCGGCTACTAGGACCCGACCGGTCAGACACTGAGGAGCCCCGGCCCGCCGGAATCGGGCCGGGGCCCCGGTACACGCACCATTCTCCGACAGCCACGCCCCGTGTGCACCCCGCACGCCCGACGCCGTGCGTGCGCGGTGCATGCGGGGCGTGGCTGTCCTTTCCCGCACCGATCGGACCGGTACGGCGACCCTCGCCGGCCGGCCCGGTCTCCCAGGCCGCCGGCCGCGGCCGTCTTCCGGTGTTTCCCCGTCCGGTGAAGGGGTGAGGAGTGACATGAGCATCCACCTGGTAGAGGACGTGAGCGACGACACGTACGTCCTGGACCGCCTCGACTTCAGCTGGACCCCGGCCCGGCCGTGGCTGGGACACCAGGTCTCATGGGAGATGAACGGCCACCTCAAGGAGCCGGTCGACCTGACCCGGGTCACCTGCAACATGATCATGAAGTTCGGTCCCGTGAAGATGCTCGACCGGACCTACCGGCTGCCCGACCTGCTGGCGGGCGTCGGCGCGAGCCTGCCGGGCGACCCCAGACCACCCGCCGGACCATGGCGGCAGACCTGGCACCTCCGGCTTCCCGAGGCGGTACCGGTGGCCGAGCACCGCATCCTGCTGCGCGCCCGGACGGGCCGGGGCAGCAACTTCTTCGCCCTGGACATCGCCCTGAACTTCAGCCGCAGCTTCCGGCCGCGTCAGGTGCCGATCCCCTGTGCATAGCTGAAGAAGTCGGTCGGGTCGTACTTCCGCTTCACCCTGACCAGCCGGTCGTAGTTCGCGCCGTAGTAGGCCCGCCGCCAGTCCTTCAGCGTGGGGTCCGGGAAGTTCTGATACGACTGCCCGGGCGGAGTGGTTCCGAAGATGCCCTGGTAGAAGTCACGGAGCCAGTGCAGGTTCGCGGTCTCGACGCGGCGCGGATCGTAGTCCGTCCAGGAGGTCTCGGCAGCGAAGACGAACACGGCGTTGCGGTGCACGAACGCCGTCGCGTCCGGTGGCACCTGGTTGATCTCGCCGCCCAGGGCGAACATCGCGAACCCGGCCCCGTCCTCGTTGCTGCTGCCCGGCCAGTCCAGCAGTTGCCCGGCGGCGGCACCGACCTGCTGTTCGGTCAGCAGCTCCCGGGAAGTGAGCACCGCCGACTTGGTGGCGAACTGTTCCACCGGAGTGGTGGCGCTCAGCAGCACGCTCGCCTGACCGGGAGTGACCTCGCGCACGGACGCCCTGTTGCGGGCGCGCTCCTCGGCCGTGCCGATGGCGAGCAGCGGGGCCAGGATGTCACGCAGCTCGTCGAGGGGGCCGTAGTACTGGCCGATGGCGTTGACATTGGCGTTCTCGCGGATCTGGTCCTTGGCACGCCCGTGGGTCCCGATGCCGACGCGCAGGTGGAACCGCTTGTCGTCCAGGCCGTTCAGGGCGATCCGCTGCGCGGCCGCGATCACCTGCTGCACGGAGTCCAGGCTCCAGCGCAGCTGGTAGAAGCCCACGTCGCCCTGGAACTGCTCGTACTGGAACGTAAAGGACGTGTTGACGCCGAAGTTGTTGCCCGCTCCCCCGCGGCAGCCCCAGAACAGGTCGGCGTGCGAGTCACGGCCGGCCTCCACCACACGGCCGTCGGCGAGTACCACGGTCGTCGAGACCAGCCGGTCGCAGGTCAGACCGAACATCTTGTCGCTGAAGCCGATGCCGCCGCCGAGCACGAGTCCGGCCACCCCCACCGTGGGGCAGCGGCCGGTCGGCACGAAGATCCCCTGGTCCTCCAGCAGCGGGTGCAGGTCACCGTTGGTGACACCGGCTCCCACGGTGACCGTGCCCGCCTCATGGGTGACCTTCATCGAGCCGTAGGTCCGGGTCCGGGAGCGGACGCCCGGCCGCGGGGTGACGCGAATGCCCTTCATCCGGGCCATGTTGAGCAGCAGGCCCGTGGTGGTGGAAAACCCGGCGTAGTTGTGGCCCAGCCCCGTGCGGGGTACGGCGGGCAGCCCCACCGACCGGGCCCAGCGCACCGACGTACGGGCGTCCTCGGTGGAGCCGCAGGCGACGATTCCGGCGGGGCGGATCCCGGCATAGCGGTGGTTGAACGGGATGGCCAGCGGCGGGTAGTGCGAGTCGTTCGGCCGGTAGAGGGTGGAGCGCGACGACAGCGCGTCGGCCAGCCGCTTCCAGTCCCGGGGGCCGACCCCTTCAGGCGCCGCGGCGGGTGACGCGGCGGCGGGCGGTGCCAGCACACCCGCCATCCCCGTCCCCAGAGCACCCAGCGTGCCTGCCCGCACTACGTCCCGCCTGTCGATCACAGTGGCTGCCCCTCACGAGAAACGCCCCGAAGAGGCGATCGCCTCCGTGTGAAGTCAACCGATCGCCGGCCGGCACAGCCGTCCAACATGCTCCGCGCACCGGCCCGCAACCCCAAAGAGTGCCCGGTGTACCGCCGGATGGGCCGCACCGCGGACGCACCGGACCGGGCAGGGAAAAGCTCCGCCCGGGCAGCCGGTCATGCGGAACGCCCGGCCGGGGATGCCCGGCCGGGCGTCACGCGGAGCCCGGGCCCCGCCCGGTCTGCGCGGTCAGTCCTTGTTCTGTTCGATGAGCAGATGGATGGGGCCGCGGAGCACGGGGCTGGGACGGTAGGGCGGCGGGTCGGCGACCAGCGTGGGCCCCTCCAGCCGGCGCACCAGTTCGGTCAGCGCGATCTGTGTCTCCAGCCGGGCCAGGGGGCCGCCGAAGCAGAGGTGGACGCCGCTGCCGAAGCCGAGGTGCTCGTTGTCCGGGCGGTCGGGGTCGAAGCGGTCGGGATCCTGGAAGCGGTCCGGATCGCGGCTGCCCGAGGCCAGCATCAGCATGATCTTCGAGCCCTTGGGGATGACGGTGTCGGCCACGGTGATGTCGCTGTACGCCGCCCGCCACGGAATCATGTGCACGGGAGGTTCGTAGCGCAGCAGCTCCTCGACCAGCGGGACGATCAGGTCCGGTTCGGCGCGCAGTCGTTGCAGCAGCTGCGGGTTGCGCAGCAGGGTCAGCATGCCGTTGGTGATGAGGTTGACGGTGGTCTCGTGGCCGGCGATCAGCAGCAGGTTGGCGGTGGCGAGGATCTCCTCGTCGGTCATCCGCCCGTCGGGCCCGTCGTCGTTGGCCAACCGGCTCAGCAGGTCCTCCCCCGGCTTGCCGTGGCGTTGCCCCAGCAGCCCGCCCAGGTACTGCTGGAGATCCTTGCGGGCCTGCAGACCGTGTTCCAACTTCTCCTTCGGATCGGTCTTGGGGTTGTAGTCGATCGAGTTGACGATCGCTTCCACCCACAGATGGAACCTCGGTTCGTCCTCGCGCGGCACGCCGAGCAGATGGCAGATCACGGTGACGGGGAACGGATAGGCGAAGTCGTCGACGATGTCGATCTGTTCCTTGCCCGCGAAGCCGTCGATCAGACCGCTGACGACAGCGGTCAGATCGTCCTCCATGCCCGTCACCAGGCCCGGGGTGTGCGGGGGGCCGAAATGACGCATCGCCATGCGCCGCAGGCGGTCGTGCTCGGGAGGGTCGAGGTTGATGAAGGACGGGGTGGTCCGTCCTTCGACCGCCTCCATGGGCTGCGACAGATTGCGCACGTCGGAACTCAGATGCGGGTTGTGCAGCAGCTCCATGATCTCGCGATAGGTGCTGACGACGTAACTGCCGTCCTCCTGCCGGGCCACCGGCGTCTCGCGCAGCTCGGCGTACAGCGGGTACGGGTCGGCCCGGGAGGAGTAGTCGAGGATCCGGAGCAGTGTGTCGGGCTTCTCGGTCGTGGTCATCTGGCGCTCCCTCCTACCGGTGCTGCTGCTGCGCGGCCGTGACGCGTCGCTCGCTCGGGTCGTGACCGGTGACGACCACGGTGGCGCCCTGGGCCAGCAGAACGGGGCCGGGGAAGTCGACGGGTACCGGCTTCATGTCGGCGGGCTGGTCGGGTGTGGGGCTCGGCGGCGGGAAGGGTGCGGCCGTCTCGATCAACTGCCGGTAGTGGTCCAGCCACTTGGCGTTGTTGAAGCTCACCGCCGCGGTGACCCGGCCCTGATAGCCGTAGGCGGCGACGAACCGGCGGTCGCTCACCGATCCCTGAGTGACCATCACCTCGTCGGCGAAGGTCGGCACGCCGACGGACTTGATGTTGACCCCGAACTGGATCGACCAGAACGCCGGGATGGACAGGTGGGGCCAGCGGTCCGCCTGGCCGCTGAGCATGTTGTGCGCCGCGACCTCGGCCTGTTCCACGGCGTTGGCCCAGTGCTCCAGCGAGATGAGCCGGTACTCGTAGACAGGGTTGGGGCAGCGGGCCACGTCCCCGGCGACGAAGATGTCGTCGGTGATCAGACCGTCGAGGGTGAGGGCGCGGCAGCCCGTGTCGCAGGCGATTCCCCAGGGGCCCGCCGCCAGTCCCGAGTCACGCAGCCACTCGGTGTTGCGGATGCCGCCGAGCGCCACCACCGCCACATCGGCGTCGACGGTGCTGCCGTCGTCGAAGTGGGCACGGCGCAGCCGCCCCTGATCGTCGCCCTCCAGCCGGGTGACCTTGACCCCGCAGCGCAGGTCGACGCCGTGCGCGCGCTGAAGGTCGGCCGCGACGTCGCCGATCATGGCGCCGAGCGCCCCGACCAGCGGAGCCGGCGCGAGTTCGGCGACGGTCACCGCGATGTCGCGTTCGCGGCAGACGGAGGCGATCTCGGAGCCGGTGAATCCCGCACCGATGACCAGGACGCGGGAGGGTCCGGCGGCCAGGGCCCGTTGCAGACCCTCGGCGTGCTCGCGCGTACGCAGCACGAACACCCCGTCCAGGGCCGCCTCGCTCTCGACGAACCAGGGCCTGGCCCGTACGCCGGTGGAGATCAGCACCCGGTCGAACGGAACCTCCCGGCCGTCGGCGAGACGCACCTGGTTGGCAGCCAGGTCCAGGCCGCTCGCGGGCAGGCCCAGCAGCCACTCCGCGTTGACGTCACGACGTCGCGGCAGCGTGGTGTCCCGGGCCGGCACCCACCCGGTCAGTACCTGCTTGGACAGGGGAGGCCGGTCGTAGGGCTCGCACGTCTCGTCACCGATCATGGTCAGCGAACCGGTGAAGCCCTCGGCACGCAGCGCCTCCGCGGCCCGCAGGCCCGCCAGGGAGGCGCCGACGATCACGATGCGGCCGTCGCGTTTGAACGCGCGCAGGTTGTCGGCGCTGGTCATGACCGCGATGCCTCCGCCGGTACGGCCCGTTCCTCCAGCCGGTCGACCAGGATCGCCTGGACCGGGCAGGCCGCCGCGGCGCGCAGCACCTGGTCGCGCCGGGCGTCGTCCGGGCTCGGGTGGTACATCAGCGCTTCCTCGCCGTGCATCCGGAACGCCTCCGGCGCCAGGAACGCGCACTGCGCGTACCCCTGGCAGCGGGAAAGATCTACGACAACTCGCATGCCGACCTCCACGGGGACTGTCGGCTGCGGACCCTGGAGCCGGCGTGTCACTACGGCGCGCACAGCGCCGGACAGGCTCCGAGCGAGGAGATCCGGCCGTCGCCCATCGGGCGACGCGCAAGGGAACGTACCGCGCTCGTCGGGTCTTCGCAGCAGGAGATGACTGTCGCGGGCAGGACGACCAGCGACGGTGAAACCGCACAAGGAACCGGACCCTTCGCCAAAGAGCGTATGCCTCCCCCCGATACCCCGCACCCGGTGACCGAGGGTGGCCGATGGCGGCCGGGAGCGACCGGGGAGCCGGAGGGCGGCCGGGGAGCCTGGGGGCGGCCGGGGGCGTCGTTCACCCGCACGCCACGCGCCGTGCGGCGAGGACCGTGGACTGTCGTCGACTCTTGACCCATGGGTCACGTACTGGGTGATGTTCTGGGCCTCGCGGCCGGTGTCGCCGTGAGTCCGCTTCCGATCATCGCCATCATCATCGTGCTGGCAACGCCTCGGGGACGACTGAACGGACTGGTGTTCGCCACCGGCTGGGTACTGGGCCTGGCGGGCCTGGGCACCGTGATGCTGCTCGTCGGAGGCCAGGAGGATGCCACCTCCCACGGTCAGCCGGCCGACTGGGTGGGGGTGCTCAAGCTCGCCTTGGGCGCGCTGCTGGCGCTGCTCGGCCTGAAACTCTGGCGGCACCGCCCGGCCGATGTCAGGCAGGCCCAGCTGCCCAAGTGGATGGCCACGATCGACCGCTTCACACCGGTGAAGGTGTTCCTCCTCGCCCTGTTGCTGTCGGCCGGAAATCTCAAGAACGCCCCGCTGACCATCGCCGCCGCGGCGTCCATCAGCTCCTCGGGACTGCCGGTCGGACAGCAGATCGGCGCACTGGCGGTCTTCGTCGTCGTCGCCTCGCTCGGGCTGCTCGCTCCGCTCGCGGTCTTCCTGGTCACGGGTGAGCGGGCGAAGAAGACGCTGGGCAACTGGAAGGAATGGGCGACGCGCCACAACACGGCCATCATGGCCGTACTGCTCTTCGTGTTCGGACTGAAACTGCTGGGCGACGGAATCGACGTCCTGAGTTCGTGACCGCGCCCGCGGGACGGCACGACGGCTCGCCACGTACCCGGCGACGGCCGTGCCGGGTGCTGCCGCGGTCGCGGCCCGGCACGGACCCCGGCCCCTGATCCCGGAGCTCTCAGCCGGGGATGCGCACCGTCTCCACCCAGCCCGGCGCCTGCGGTGCGGTGGAGCCGATCAGGGCCGCAACGACGCGGCAGGGCGGGGGCCGGTCGGGCCAGGGAGTGATCCCGTCGGTGAGGACCACGACGATCCCCGGGCGCTCCGGCGTGGCGAGCGCCGCCTCGATCCCGACGCGCATGTCCGTGCCGCCACCGCCGCCCAGGGTGATCTGCTCGGCGGCCGTCACCCGGGACACGGCCTGCACATCGGCGTCGCACGCGAACACGGTCACCCGGTTGCCCCGTACCCCCACCTCGCGCAGCACGCCCGTCACCTCCGCGAGGGCGGCGGCCAGTTCCGCGTCGCCCATCGAGCCGGAGGTGTCGATGACCACGGCCACCCGCGGCAGCGGACGGCGCAGGCTCGGCAGGACGACGCCGCGCAGCGCCGGGGTACGGCGCGAGGGGCGGCGATAGGTGTAGTCGACGGCTCCGCCCGCCCACGCGGCGGCCTCCCGGACCGCGCCCGACAGCGCCTGCCGCCAGTCGACCGTGGGTTCCAGGATCGACTCGGCCCAGCGCTGCCAGCCTCCGGGCAGGGTGCCGCGGCCGCGCTGGTGGGCGCGCATCGCCTCGGCGGTCTGCCGCCGCAGCGCCTGCGCCTCCACGTCGCCGATCCGCGCGGGGCCGGCGGCGCCCGGCAGCTCCCAGGAGCCGGGACGGCCGTGGGCGCCGGATCCGCAGTCGGGCGTGCGCACATGTGGTGGCAGCAGGTCCAGGTACGCCTCGAACAGCCCGCCCTCGGGAAGGCCGAACAGCCGGGGTTCCATGCGCCCATCGGGCAGCCGCAGACCGTCGGCGAGCAGGTCGTCGTTGATCTCGCAGTCCTGGGCGACGTTGACGCGGTGCCAGTCCCCCTGGGCCGCGGCGGGCAGCCGGTCCGCGCGGCCGTGATGGTCGCGCAGCAGATGCGCCACCTCGTGCACCCAGACGCCCGCGAGCTCGGGCACCGCCGTCGCCTCGACGAACGCGGGGGACACATAGCAGCGCCAGTGCCGGTCCACCCCCATCGTGGGCACCTGCGTGCTCGGCACGACGGTCAGGGAGTACAACGCGGCCGCCAGATACGGCCGGTCGCTCGCCGCCCGGTAGCGGGCGGCCAGCAGCTTGGTCATGTCCAGGGCGCCACGGGCGTCTCCCGCGGTCCCCGTGGGCCTCACCGGCCGCCGCCGGGCAGCGCTCCCGACATCTGGAGCAGGTCCAGGAACCCGTCGATCCCGGCCGGTACGGGCCAGTCGAGGTGCCGCATCGCGGCGAGGTCGGTGGCGGCCCGGGCCGCCCCCTGGTGGACGAGCCGTACGGGCGCCCCGCCCCGCGGGACAACCACAGGTACGAACGGAAGAGCGAGCGGGT
>NZ_JBEOWS010000411.1:0-7954 GCF_040296125.1 Streptomyces sp. NPDC002265
GCCGCCCCGGCGGGCGGGGACAACGGGTCCCGGATCAGACCGACTTGACGACGAAGTTCGCCCCGTTGCGGGTGTTCACGGTCGTCGAGCCCGCGTAGTACGCGTGCAGCGTGTGACGGCCGGTGCGCAGCTTCGGCAGGGTGACGGTCACCTTGCCGCCGCTCAGCGTGCCGGTGGCGATGATGTGGCTGCCCTCGTAGATGCGCACGGTGCCGGCCGGCGTGGTGCCGGTCGCGGTGACCTTGACGGTGACCTTGCCCCGGGCGGTGTGCTTGACCGAGGTGGGCGCGCTGACGCTGACCGCCGGGGTCGCCTTGACGACCTTCAGCGAGACGGTCGCCGCGGAGGTGTTGAGCTTGGCGGCGCCGCTGTAGGAGACGGACAGCGCGTGGGTGGCGACCTTGAGATGGTTCGACAGGGCGACGGTGGCCTTGCCGGTGCTGCTCAGGGTGGCGGTGCCGAGGACGGTGCTGCCCTCCTTCACCGTGACCTTGCCGGACGCGACGACGCCGTGCGTGCCGGTGACGGTGACGGCGACCTTGGGGGTCTGGCCGTAGGCGGCGCTCACGACGGTCGCCTTCGTGGTGCTGGCGTACTTGACCGCGCCGGTCCAGGTGGCGCCCGCGCCCGTGCCGTTGAGGTTGGCGCCGGAGACGGTGGCCGTGTAGGTGCCGGTGGCCAGGCCGGTGAAGGAGTACGACGTGGTGCCGGCCGGGACGTCCTTGGTCGCCACGGCGGCGCCGTCCGAGCCGGTCAGCGTGACCCGGTAGTCGGTGAGCGGCAGGCCGGTGGGGGCGGGCGCGGTCCAGGTGAGCTTGACGCTCGCGTCGCCGAGGGTGGCCTTCAGCACGGGCGCGGCGGGCGTCGAGAGGTCGATGCCCGACTCCTCCAGGCCGCCGAGCTTGGCGTGCTTGGCGGGGTTGACCGAGCCGTTGTAGGTCTCGTTCACGAAGCCGAAGGCGGCGATGGTGGCCTCGGCGTTGTCGGACGCCATGGCGGCGGTGTGGCTGCCGCTGGTGACGAAGACGTCGTAGAGGTCCTTGTCGAAGAAGACGCTCGTCGGGTCGATCGCGCGGGTCGGGACGACGTTGTAGACGTCGCGGCCGAAGGTGGCGTTCTCGTAGTAGTAGTTGACCGGGGTCAGCTTGCCGTTGGCCATGGCGACCGGGCTGGTGGCACCCGTGTCGCCGGGCAGCGTCACGCTGGCCAGGCGGCCGCCGGCGGTCGCGGCGTCCTTGCTGTGGTCGGGGGCGACCCCGTTGATCTGGGCGATCCAGCTGCCCACGGAGAACGGCTCGATCGCGCCGTCCTCGGTGAGGCCGTCGTCGGCCTGGTTCTCCTGGACGGTCGGGATGTTCGGGGAGAGCGTGGCGTCGGTGAGACCGATGGCGCCCAGGAAGAACTTGCGGGTGCCGGAACCCGACTGCGGGATCTTCGGGTGCAGGGTCTGGCCGTTGATCTCGGTGAGCGTGCCCGAGTAGATGTCGTGGAGGTCGTCGACCGACAGACCGTCCAGGTCGGAGGAGCCCTTGACCGCGACACCGACCGCGTCCCGCGCGAACGGGATGTAGGTCAGCGCGGTGCCGGAGGTGCTCGGACCGCTGGAGGAGCGCGCGAAGTCGACCTGGCCCGTGATGGCGACGCCGGAGCTGTCCGGGTACTTGTCGCCGGTCAGCGCCTGGCTGAGGGCCAGACGGCCCTTGCCGGAGCCGTTCGGGCGCAGGAAGGAGGGCCCGGTGGAGCGGGTCTTGATGCTGGAGGTGGTGGAGCCGGTGCCGGGCTCGATCGCGTCGTAGGAGGCGATGCCCGCGCCGCTCTCCGCCGTCACGGCGGGGCGGGTGACGCCGTTCACCGAGTCGCCCGCGAGGGCGTTGAGCACGTCCTGCGTGGTGTCGGAGCCGACACCGACGAGCGAGCGGAAGGTGCCGGGCGTGGTGGGGTCGGCGTACGCAGGGCTCGCAAGAGCCAGGCCGCCGGCCACCACAGCGGCGGCGACGAGCGCGGCCGTAGAGCGCGAAGAGCGCATGGAGGTTCTCCTGAGGATTGTGCGCGGGTGGATCTGGCAGGGTGGTACCGGCCGTCCGCCCCGACTGCCTTTCGGGGCGGGCGGTCGTCTGTGGGGAGCCCCCCGCGGGGGGGTCCGGTCCGTCACCGCGGCGGCAGCAGCCGCCGCAGTCGCTCCGGCAGCGTGAGCTCCGGGACGACGGTCACGGTGCGGCCTCCGGGCAGCGGCATCCGCAGCGGGAGCCGCAGCCTTCCGCCGCCCGCGAAGGGCGCGCCCAGGGCGGCCGCGGCGCCGAGCGCGGCACCCACCGGGACGGCGTAGCGCAGCGAGTTCGCCGGGTCGTCGGGGGTGGTGCCTGCGGCCGTGGTCTGCACGGCCTTGCCGCCGTCGTACGACGCCTTGACGGTGGGCGTGCCGCCCGTGCCGCCGGCCGCCGCGGGCGACTGGCCGAGGTTGTTCGGCGTGCCGTCGGAGGCCGCGCCGCCCGCGCCGCCCAGGTCACTGCCGGACCCGATGACACCGGTGCCGCCGTCCGTCCCGCCGGAGCCGGACCCGGAGCCGGTGTCCGGACCGGCCGGGGCGGTGTACTTCACCAGGGCGTCGGCGGCGCTCAGGGCGCGCTCGCGCAGTGCCTTGGACAGCGGGGCGTAACCGGCCGGCAGGCGGCCCGGGTCGGCGCCGCCGACCTGGCCGGTGCCGGCCGCGTAGCGCAGCAGGGCCGCGTAGTCCTTGCGGGCGGCGGCGCTGAGCGAGCCGGGCCGTACGGCCGCGTGGACGAGCTGGGCCAGCGGGTAGGCGCCCTCGGCGGTCGCCGTGGCCGGGTCGATCTCGGGGGTGCCCTTGCCGGAGGCGCTCGCGGCCGCGGCGGTCAGGGACGCCTCGTCGGGGGCGACGAACTTGCCCGCCGCGTTGAGCAGCCGGGCGGTCTGCAGCCCGTAGCGGGCGGCGGACGCCGCGTCGGTCACCGTGATCACGAACCGGGAGCCGACCGTCTGCGGGCCGGCGCTCTTGAACGCGGGCGGGTTGGCCAGCGGGTCCCAGGTCGACTTCCAGAGCGTGTCCGCGCGCCGCGTGTGCAGCGCACCGGAGTGCAGATCGTCCACGTACGGGTGGTAGTCGGTCATGCACTGCTTGACGGTGGCGTCGGTGCCCGGCGGGATCGAGCACCAGGGGTCGCTCTTGGGGTAGTCGTCGGCGCGGGAGGCGCCGAAGGCGGCGCCGGTGGGGTTGATGTCCGCACTGGTGGAGTAGTACGGGTTCACCTGCATGCCCCAGTCGTCGGACTGCCCGGCGAGGAACTTGCGTGCCGAGCTGTCGGACATGACCCACCGCCACAGCGCGCGGGCGGTGTCGGTGTGGCCGAGCGAGGTGATCAGGTCGGTGTCGGTGGCCGGGGTCTCGGCGACCGAGAGAGAGGCGAACTCGGGGTTGAGGGAGATGAACTCGGGGTCGCTCGCCAGGCCCGCCGGGTTGTTCTTCGCCCACTCGTACCCCTTGGCGGCGACGCCGCCGAGCACCGAGCCCCAGGTGGAGTTGCGGTACGACTCGGTGAGCAGCTTGGCGACCAGCCGCGGGGTGAGGTCGATCGACTCGACCTTGGTGCCGGCGAGCTTGCGGATGTCGTCCGGCGCCCCGGACTTGGGCCTGCGCTCGATGGTGAAGCCGATCACGGTGCCGGACAGCGCCACCGGCGCGTACGTGGTGGTGCCGGACGGGGCCGTGGTGCCCTCGTCGGCGCCCAGGGCGCGGGTGGTGAAGGCCATCCCGGCGGATCCGTCCGCGCTCAGCCGGGCCCGGGTGTCGGGCTCGCCGAGTTCGGTGTAGCCGTAGACCTTGCCGGTCGGGCACAGGGCCGCCTGCCAGCTCGTCATGGCGTCGGCGACGAGCTCGCTGCCGGTGGTGGGCCGCTCGTCGGAGCCGAGCGCGCAGTTGGTGCCGACCGAGTTGAAGTCCAGCTTGATCGCGATGCGGTTCTTCCAGTTGGTGGAGGAGACCGGGGAGCCCGCGTTGACGGTGCTGGTGTCGGCGTAGGGCTTGCCGTCGAGGTCGAGGCGGCCCTGCGGGACGATCACCAGCCAGCAGGAGCGGGTCTTGGTCACGCCGCCGGTCCTGACCGGCATGCCGCAGCCGAGGTGCGGAGCCTCGTTGGCGGTCTGGACCTCGAAGTACTCCTTGCCGGTGCCGGCGGCGCCGGTGCGGGCGAAGTCGACCTCGTTGGTGGTGTTGCGGTTGAAGAAGGCGTTGTTCTGGGTGCCGCTGGTGATCAGCGTGCCGTCGACGGACTTGAAGGGCACCTCGCCCAGCCCGTTGGCGCCGGCCGCACCGTACCGTTCGTCCTGGCCGTAGTTGCCCGGGTCGGCGCTGTAGAAGACCTTGCGGGTGTCGTCGTACTCGTTGCCGGGCCAGCTGCCCCGGTCGGTGGTCGGGGAGGCGCCGTACTGGCACTGGGTGCGGGGCGGGCCGGGGTTGGACGGCACGGTGCCGTCGTCGTCGCCCCAGCACTGCATGATCTGCACGAAGTTGGTGTTGAACAGCGTGCCGGCGAAGGTCGTCGGCTCGCCGCCCGACCAGCTCACCGTGACGGCCTGGCTGGTGAGCCGCTTGGTCTGGCTCACCGTGAACCGCATGTCCCTGAACTCGCCGCGTCCGGAGACGGTGACGGCGGAGCCGGTGTCGTCGGCCGCGGTGGCGCTGGGTGCCGACTGGGCGACCGCGAGGCCGGCCAGGGCGCCGACCGCGGCGCCGGCCACCAGCCGCACGAGGATGCCGCGCAGGCGCTTCATCGTGTACTCCCGTCCGTGCCGGAGGAGCCGGAGGCGGTGGTGCGGGCGCCGCCGTCACGGCCGGCCGTGATCAGTCGCGACACCACGGAGGGCAGCAGCACCAGTGCGAACACCAGCAGCGCGGCCAGCAGCATCAGGGTCTGCGTGCCGGTCCAGCCGTGCTCCGCGGCCACGGTGATCGGCTGGGCGAGAGCGACGGTGTCGTCGCCGGACGCGCCGCCGGAGCCGCCGGACGCGCTGTTCGCCGCCGCGATGACCTGGCCGGTGTCCGGGTCGACGGTCGTGCCGCCGGCGCCGCCGGACGCGCCGCCCGCGGCGGCCGAGCCGCTCGCCCCGCCGCTCGCCGCGCTGCCGCCCGCCGTGCCGCCCGTGGCCGCGCCGCCGGCACCGCCCGAGGTGCCGCCGGACGCCGAGCCCCCGGTGCTGCCGGAGGTGCCGGAGGTGCCGGACTGGGCGCCGCCGCTGCCGGTGCCGCAGGGCGCGGCACCCTTCTTGTCGCAGGCGGCCGGGTAGGGGGCCGTCTCGGCGAGCTTGTTACGGCCGTTCGCGGTGAAGGTCGGGTTGTTGCAGCCCTGGACGTTGATGTTCTTCGCGGCCACGCCGGGGATCCGGCGGATCTGCTCGAAGCCCGCCTTCACCAGGTTGATCGGCAGCGGCGAGTAGCCGAGCTGGGGAGCGGACTGCTGGCCCTGGCACATGAAGTAGTACGAGAACGCGCCGAGCGTCTTGCCCTTGGCCTTGGTGAAGGTGCCCTGCACCTTCAGCGGCAGGATCATGTACGAGTAGCTGGACAGCGGGTAGTTGCGCTTGTCGGAGTCGTTGTAGACGCCGTCGAGCTGCTGGGTGAGGTAGTCCGCGGAGCTCTTGTCGGTGTTGATCCTCGCCTTGAGCAGCGACACCGCGACGTTCTGCGGGGTCGGCTCGGTGTAGTAGCCCGCGTGGTTGAGGACCTTGGCGACCGGGTAGTGCGCGTTGAGCGCGTACGAGTAGTTGACGTAACCGATCGCGCCCTCGCCGTAGTTCTGGGCGACGTAGCCCGCCACACCGAGGTCGCCGGACTGGGCGATCATGCCGGTGACGGTCGGGTAGTACGAGGTCTGCCCGCAGGCCCCGGACCGTCCGACGCGGCCGCAGTACGCCTGCCACAGCGACTTGTGCTGGTTCGCCATCCACATCGTGAACTGCGCCGTGGAGCCCGAGCCGTCCGAGCGGACCACCGGGACGATGGTGCGGTGCGGCAGCTGCACCCCGGGGTTGTCGGCCTTGATCACCGGGTCGTCCCAGGTCTTGACGACCCCGGTGAAGATCTTGGTGACGACGTCACCGGAGAGCCGCAGGTTGGTGACCCGCTTGCCGTTGACCGTCAGGTGGTACATGAAGACGGTGCCGCCCGCCACGATCGGCATGTAGGCGTACGATCCGGCGCCCGGCCGCTCGGCGGCGGAGCCGTCCGTCGGGTGGGTCTGGAACGGGATGTCCGAGACGGCGAAGTCGACGGTGCCGCTGAGGAACTGGCGGCGGCCGTCGGAGGATCCGGTACCGGCGTAGCTGATCCGCATGCCGTACTGGTTGACGGCCCGGCGCCATTCGTCGACGGCGTTCTCCGCCCAGGTGGAGCCGGCTCCGGCGATCGGCGTGTAGCTGTCGGCGGCGGCGGGCGCGGCCAGCGGGCCGGCCAGCAGCGTCACGAGCACGCCGAACACCGCGCCGAGGGTCGCCGGCGCCCGCAGGCGGCTCAGACGAGCGATGAGGTGGCTGAGCATCAGTCGGTCTCTCCGGTGTCCTCGACGGGGGTGTGCCGGGGGGCAGGGGAAGGGGTTGCGGTGTCCGTGACGGCCGGGGCGTCCGTGACGACCACGGCGTCGGACACGTCCTCGCCGCGTGCGGCGGCCGGCTCGTCCTGAGCGGCCGCGCCGTTCTCGCCGGGGACGGCCGGCTCGACGGTCACGGAGTCCTCGACGGCCTCGGTGTCCTCGGACCCGTCCGTGTCCGTGTCCTTGAACAGCGACAGCCGGGGCGCGTGCAGTTCCTCGAAGCGGGCCGCGTCCTGACGGGAGGCGCGGACGGCCCGGCGGGCCTGGCGGCGGCTCTGGTGACCGGGTCCGCGACCGCCGATGACCCGGGCGACCACGAACAGCACCAGCACCAGCACCATCAGCACCGCCGCCGCGCCGAAGCCACGGGCGATCATGGTCGGTTCCGGCGACTTGACGAAGTTGAAGACGGCGAGCGGCAGCGAGATCATCGGCCCGCTCGTCGGGTCGGCGTTGCGCGCGGCGGTGAAGCCCGCGGTGAGCAGGACCGGCGAGGTCTCGCCGATACCGCGCGCGGTGCCGAGGATGACGGCGGTGGCGAGCCCGGACCGGGCCGTCGGCAGCACCACGTGCCACACGGTCCGCCAGCGCGGTGCGCCCAGCGCCTCCGAGGCCTCGGTCAGCGTGCCCGGCACCAGCCGCAGCACCACGTCCGACGCCCGGATCACGATCGGCAGCATCATCACGCTGATCGCGAAGCCCGCCGCCAGACCGGACTTCTGCATACCGAGGTAGAGGATCCAGGTCGCGTACACGGTCAGACCGGCCACGATCGACGGCAGCGCGGTCATCGCCTCGACGATGGTCCGCACGAACCGGGAGAAGCGGCCCGGGATCTGGTTGAGATAGACCGCGCAGGCGATGCCGAGCGGCACGGTGATCGTGAGCGCGATGGCGATCATGATCAGGGTACCGAGCATCGCGTGCGCGATACCGCCGTTGGTGAGCGGGTCGAGCGGTCCTGCCGCCTGCATGTCCTGGGTGAAGAAGTTCCAGTGCAGCAGCGCCTCGCGCCCGCGCCAGGCGATGAACCCGACGACGAGGACGAGCGCCGAGAGCATCAGCAGCGCCACCGTCCACAGCACGACGGTCATCACCCGGTCCCGTACGGCCTGGCTGTCCTCCTCCAGGCCGGTGAGCACGGCGTAGATCAGCAGGAAGGACAGGTACGCCGTGACGGTGAAGCCCAGCGCTCCGGAGAGCGGGGCGAGTTCGCCGAACAGCAGCACGGTCGTGCACAGCGCGGAGGCGGCGGCGCCGGCCGGCGACAGCACGCCCGAGCGGGTGAGTCCGCCGATGGGCCGGGGCCGGTCGGGGAGCTCCACGGGGTCGGGGCCGGCGACTGCGGCGCC
>NZ_JBEOWS010000412.1:0-7932 GCF_040296125.1 Streptomyces sp. NPDC002265
GACGGCTCCGGCGCGGACGCCGCACGGGAGGGGCAGCCCGGCCGGCCGCCGCGCACCATCCTGGCGGCCGCCGCCATAGCGGGCGCCCTGCTGGTGTCCGTCCCCTTTCTGATCAGCACCCGCGACGACGGCGGCGGCGTCCGGGCCGGTGGTTCCGGCAGCACCGCGGACTCCGTCCTGAAGGATCCCCTCGACGGCGCCCCCGGCGCCTTCGAGTCGGCCGCTCCCGTGGCGGGCAAGCCCAACTCGGGCTCCCCCGAGGCGCATACGGCGGACGGCAAGCAGTCGGGCGCGTCGGGGTCCGGCGCGGCCGGGGGCTCGTCCGGCTCCGGCGGGAGCGGATCGACGAAGCAGGACTCCACGTCGGGCACTTCCTCCTCGACGAACGACGGCAAGGCGGCGAGCGGCACCTCGTCGAAGCCCCCCGCCAAGTCCTCGTCGTCCACCTCGTCCGCGTCCTCCAGCAATGGCGGCACAGCGCAGTCCGGCACCTCCAGCAGCACGACCACGCACGTGGCCGCCGGAGTCCTGGTCTACAGCCATGCCAGCGGCGGCCGGTGTGTCGACATCGTGGGCGACAAGGGCAAGGACGGATCCCCGCTGGAGATCTGGGACTGCAACGGGAACAACTGGCAGAAGTGGGACTTCCGGTCCGACGGAACCGCCCGCTCCATGGGCCTGTGCATGGACATCGCATGGGCCTCGACCGCCAACGGGGCCGTGATCCAGCTCGCCAAGTGCAACGGGGGCTGGGCCCAGAAGTTCAAGGTCAACTCGTCGCACGACCTGGTCAACACGGCGATCGGCAAGTGCGTCGACGTCAAGGACACCGGGACCGCCAACGGCACACGGCTGCAGCTGTGGACCTGCAACGGCCAGGACAACCAGAAGTGGAGCAAGCGCTGACGGCACGGTGAAGACCATGCGGGACGACCGCCCAGCCGCCGTCGTCCCGCCGGACCCCCGTGGCCCTCACCGAGCCCCGAAACATGCACGACCCGCGCTGGATCTCGCGCCTCCAGAGCGACGAGCGGCAGTGTCCGCGCTACCGGGACGGCAGGGTTTTCCTCGTCGGGGACGCCGCCCATGTGCACTCGCCGGAGGGTGATGTGAGCATGAACACCAGTATTCAGGATTCGGCCAACCTCGGCTGGTAACTTGCTGCGTCCCTTCGCGGCCGGGCTCCGGATGCGCGGCTTGACACGTATCAGGCCGAGAGGCACCCGGTGGGGCGCGGGGTGATCCGCAGGAGCGGCGCGCTTCTGCGCGGGGTGTGGACTACCCCTCGGACCCTGTGCGGCCTGCGGGACTTCGCTGCCCGCACCGCCCTTCACTTCCCGCCGATCACCAAGCGACTGGCGCGAGCCATGGCCGGGATCGACATTGCCTATCCTGCGGCGGTCGGCACTCACCCGCTCACCGGTAAACGGGCCCCGGACATCCCCCTGACGGGCGAGCGGCGCCATTACGAAGTTCTGCGTGGACGCCGGTTCGCGCTGGTCACGCCGGCAGGCGCGCGGCTTTCCACTTCAATTGCCGACGACTGGGACAGTGAGGTGGAATTCGCCACTTCAGCCGGTCCGACAGGCAGAACAGGGCAGACACGGGGCATCTTGTGGGTGCAGGCGGCCGTCAGATCGTAGGTCCGGCCTGGCAGCGCCGACGACAGCCACAGGATCTCGCCGGCCGGGTCGTGAAGACCTCGACGTTCACTCCGTGCCGCTTGTGTGTCGAGGAGCAGTCGGCCCTGCCGTCGCCGACGCGGTCGCACACCGCGAGCGTGCCGTCCAAGAGGACCAAGTCCGGGTGGTGCGCGCGCAGCGTCTTCAGCAGGCCCGGCGCCTGCTCGGCGAACAGAACGGTGACGGAACCAACAGGGCTCATGTGCTGATGGGTTGAGGCGTCGAACACCCTGCTCAACGGAGCCGGAGCTCTGCCCCCGTTGCGGCAACCACCCCTACCTCACCGACGTCACCTGATCAGTGGCCACGCTGAGAAGGCTCAGTGCTGGAAGTAGGCGGTCCGGGACGTAATAGCCGGGCGCGGCCCGGATCGTAGTGCTGGTCGGATGACACCAGGCACGAAAAGTTCGTCGTCCCCGCGCGCCTTGCCCCACGACCCGTCACATCCGTCTGTCCAGAGACCCGTCGGCGGATTCGCCGAGTGTGTTGCGCGTTGCAGACGGAACCGCCTGGTCTGCTCTCCTGCAGTTCAGGGCTGCGTGCAGTGCGAAGAGCTGAACAGCACGCCTCGGTCGATCAGTTCTGCACCGCAGATTCGGTTGCGGACAGATGGGTGTGCGCCCAGAGTCCCAGTGCCTCGAACGCAGGCTTCAACGCCACACCCACGTCTGTCAAGCGGTAGGCAACCCGTAGTGGAGGTCCCTCATCGACGTCTCGCGCGACCAATCCGGCCGTGACGAGCTCACTGAGCCTGTCCGAGAGCATTCGCGGGGTGATGCCAGGAATCGCACGGCGCAACTCGGTGAAGTAGAACGGGTGTTGCAGCAGGACGGCTACGACCAGACCCGTCCAGCGTTTGCCGAGCAGAGCGAACACACGAGTTATGCCGTCATCGACCTGGCTGCACGGCGGCCGCTTGCAGCTTTCGTACTCGCCCATGTATTTTGCGCCTCTCTGTTGCTGACCGACGGAAGTGGCCTGGCCGCCGGGCGTTGCCACACTTCGCACGATTCCTCCCCGGAATCTGTGATGCGCCCGCTGTCGCGAACCAAGGACCCTCGGGCACCGAGCGAGGAACTCCGCGGCGCCCACGCTGGGCCGGTCCGGCGGGACCGTTCGGTCCCGCCGGCCGCTGACAAGGCGCTGAGAATGTGGGTTTGGGTTGGAGATGGCAGTTCAGCCTGGCTGTCCCTCGTTCTCTACTGGGTCGTTCCGAGATCGTTCGCCGGCGCGGTGAGGTTACGCAACCGCTCTGCTGTGCCGTCACGTTGTGCTCGCCAGAGCCCGTACTTGGCCATGAGGCCGTTCGAGACGGTCAGGAGTGTCCGGTACGGCGGCGCAGCCAGGCCCTTTGATGTGTGGGGCGCGTAGACAGCGCCTTCGTCGGTGACGTCCAGCCACCCTGTCAGGGTACGCATGCTGAGTCCGATGCACTGCGGCTGAAAGCTGTGCGCCAGGAATCCGGCCCGTCGGCCGCCCGGCGGCAGCAGGCCGGATGGAATTTCGAGGTGCAGGCCTGCGGCGTCTTGGCCGGTCACTCGCACAGGAAGGATCACCGGGAACCCGTCGGCGCCCCTGTAGGCGACCAATCTGTGGGGCAACCCGGCTATCCTCCGCATCAGTTCGGCGACGTCCACACGCGGACTTGTGCCATTTTTCGGTGGAGCCTGTACAGCCGGGGTGCGTGGCCAGGGCGTCCCGGTGACCGTCATGGCGTCATGGGCGCCGAGATCTTCCCAGACGGATACGCGCTCCACGTCCGCATCGACGAAGACCCGCTGCTGGTGGTACTCCCTCAGAAGCCAATCCCAGAGTGGCCCGTGTTTGGTCTCACCCAGGAATGCTTCGGAGGTCTTCATGAACGCGGAGAGGCGTTCGGGGGACGGGTGCAGATCTACCGACGCCTTGCCCTGTGCCAGGACGTAGGCCGTGGTGTCGGCGAACCCGTGATCTCGGGTGTGGTAGGCGAAGGCCACGTGAGGATCCCGCAGGATGCGTTCGAGCTTCTTCGGGAATCCCAGCGAGGTGGTGAAGCCGATCCGGCCCTGTTCTCGGTCCCCCAGGCCTGCCGGCGAGACGCTCGTGATCACGGCACCGCCAGCCGGAGTGACATAGGAGACCGCGACGGTGAGGTCACCTTTGATGGCCGAGTCCGCTGCATCCGGCCACATGACAGGCCCGGGCGTCACGCCTCACTTCCGCGAAGTGTCCGCAGGTCGTCCTCTGCCTGCCGGCGCATCGCGGGCAGGAGAGGCAGTACCGGCAGGGGCAGGCCGGCCAGAACGAGGGCAACCTCGTCAGGGGTGCCCACCTCGTCGAGGAATCCGATCATGAGATGCCCGGCGTCGGGCGGAGTGGTCGCGATCACCTTTTGTGCGAACTCGCGCCACTCCGCTGCGCTGAGGTGGTCGCGAAGTGCCGGGAAGAGAACCGGCTCTTCATGGTCCAGGTGGGCCAGGACCGTGTCCCGCACAGCGACGGCTGCGGACCGCAACGCCTCGCGGGCACCGGTTTCTTGACCATCCTCGGGTATGTCAACGGCGGCCAGTCTCTCGAGCGCGGCATCCAGCTGTTCGTGCTCGTCGGTGAGTCCGTGGAGACCCTGGACGAGCTCGGGCGCAGTCTTCAGGATCCGCGGCCAGAGGTCGTGGTCTTCGGTCTCGTGGTGGTGGCGCAGGTTCACGACGAGGAAGTCACGTAGCTGGCCAAGAGCGCTCAGCGGCACCGTGGTGCGCTCGGCTGAGGTGACCAGGAGTGCAGTGGCGAGGCGGTGTACGTCGTGGGCGAGTCGAGTCTCGATGACAGCAGCTGGTTCGCTGGTGGGGGGATTCATGTAGGGGAACGTATTCATTATTGGCGCTTATTGTCAATATATTGACTCACCGTGAAGGGACTAGACTGCCTCCGTGACCGTTCGCAAGTACAACTCGCCACGCCGGGCCAGCTCAGCGGCCGCTACCCGCGAAGCCATTCTCAAGAGTGCGCATACGCTCTTCCTGGCCCGCGGGTATGCCGGCGTGACAATCGGTGAGGTCGCGGAAGCGGCGCAGGTGGCCGTACCCACCGTCTACAGCAGCGTCGGAAACAAGCCCAGCATCCTGGCGGCGCTGCTGGAGCCGGCCCTCTCGGACCCCGCCGTCGCAGCGACCATGGCCGCAGTAGAGGCGAGCGACGACCCGTACGCCGTCATCGCCCTCACCGCCGAGGGCACGCGGGCAACGCATGAGCGCCACTGGGACCTTGTCTACGGTCTCTTCTACCGGGACCCTCCCGGTGAACCAGCGGTCAAGGCAGTGCTGGACAGAGGTACCGATGACTACGTCCAGGCCCTGAGCCGCGTGACTGATCGCCTGCTGACGCTCGATGCTCTGCATCCGGACATCAGCCGCTCAGAGGCCGTGGATCTTCTCTACTTTCACCTGGGACCGCACGCGTGGATGACCCTGGTCGGCGAACGATCCTGGTCCTTCGACCGAGCACAGACCTGCCTTGCCCACCTGGCCTGCAAGGCGCTCCTCAAGTAGGTCAAGCGGGCCGAGCCGTGCAGCGACGCCCGCCACCCCGACGACTCGGCTGCTGCGTTCCTTGAAATCGCGAAGCCAGACGTCCCCGTGGGGACCACGGCCGACCTCCACGCAGGTTCCTTGTGCGTTGCTGTGTGAACTCCGGTATTTCGATCGTCTTGCCACCTGAGGTCGAAGCCGCAGAGCACATCATCGGACGTCCAATGCCGGCACTCCTTCGGCGCCTCCACACCGAGTTCGGTGACGGCTTCGGGCCCGATAGCGGTCTGGCCTCGCCCACCCAGAACGGCGTGTACCGAGGCCCCGGTGCGGTCATCGAGGTTCCCGAACAACAGCCCGCCACCGTGGCGCAATCCAGCCGAGCAACGCGCTGGAACGGAGCGGAAACCCGAACCCGTTGTGCGCCTGACGACCGGCGGCCCGTGTTCAGCCGAGGTCTGTCACTGGCGGCCGTCGACCGGTGCGGAGCGTCAGATCCGCGGGCTCTCGCGGAGCAGCGCGTCGATGGAAGCGGTCAGGTCCTCGGTGAAGCGCTCCACGCTCATCTCCGCCAGTGAGCCGGCCCGGATCACGTACCGGCTGAACGTCACGCCGACGAGAAGGGCGGCCATGAACGGCACCCGGTGCTCCAGCGCGTGTTCCCCGAGCAGGCGGCGGTAGGTCTCGTCGGTGCGTTGCTGCATGGCGATGTACAGCTTCGCGGCGGCGTGCTCGTCGTCCGTGGCACTGCGCATCAGGGCGACGAAGGTGTCGGTGCCTTCGGGGTCCTCCAGACGGCGGACGAACTCTTGTGCGATGCGGGCAGCCAGTGGCTGGGCGGAGTCCTCGGTCAGGTCCTCGACGGAGCGAGTACCGGGTACCGCCGCGAGGAACAGATTCTCCTTGCTGCCGAAGTGGCGCAGCACCAGTCCGTGGGTGACCCCGGCCCGCTGGGCGATGTCTCGCAGCGTGGCCCGGTTGTAGCCGCGCTCGGCGAAGGCCCGGGCCGCGGCATCGAGGATGGCGCGACGGTGCAGCTCCGGGTCGCGGACGCGGCGGGGGCGGGCGGGCGGAGTCTGCGCAGTAGCCATGCGAGGAATTTACCGTCGCCGCCCCGCCCTCCTGGTGACCGCTTGGTCATTTACCCGGGCCAGAGCTAACCTCACTAATGACCACACGGTCAATAAGGCCGGGCCTGCCGCCCACAAGGAGACCGACAGACATGACCATCACGCCTCAAACGCCCTCGCAGGAACCTTTCGACCGACAGGTCGTGATCGTGGGAGCCGGCCCGGTGGGTCTCTGGCTCGCCCACGAACTCGCCGTGGCGGGCGTGAACCCGCTCGTCCTCGAACGCGCCCCTCGGCGCAGCCCCCACTCCAAGGCTCTGGGAATCCAGCCACGCACCATCGAAGTTCTGGCGCTGCGCAACCGGCACAGGGACGTGATCGCCAGGGGCCGCCCCCTGCCGAACTGGCACTTCGGCATGCTCGAGGCACGCGTCGACTTCCGTGACCTGCCGACCGCCTTCCCGTATCTGCTGGCCCAGCCCCAGTCGGTCACCGAGCAGCTTCTGGAGGGCTACGCCACCGAACTGGGCGTGGAGGTCCGGCGCGGCCACGACGTCACCTCGCTCTCACAGGACGGCGGGTCGGTGACCGTGGGAGTTCGCGGGCCCGAGGGCTCGTACACGGTCGACGCCGACTACGTCATCGGCGCGGACGGCGCCCGCAGTGTGGTGCGCCAGGAGGCCGGTATCGACTTCCCGGGCTCCGGCACGTCCGCATACGGATTCCTCGGTGAGGTGACCCTCGACCGACCGCCGATGACCCCCGGCTTCACCGCTCTGAACGAAGCGGGACGTCTCCTCGTCGTGCCGCTGCCCGGCGGACAGTTCCGTGTCACCGGGTACGACCCGCAGAACCAGACGCGTGAACCGATGACGCTGGACGAGCTGCGAGATGCCTCGATACGTATCGCGGGCACCGACTTCGGCATGCGTGATCCTTCCTGGCTGTCCCGTTTCGGCAACGCGACGCGGTTGGCGGCCCGCTACCGCGCGGGCCGGGTCCTGCTGGCCGGGGACGCCGCGCACATCCATTGGCCGGCGGGTGGCGTCGGCCTGAACGTGGGCCTCCAGGACGCCATGAACCTCGGCTGGAAGCTGGCCGCGGTGGTGCAGGGCCGTGCCGGCGAGGACCTCCTGGACACGTATCACGCCGAACGTCATCCGGTGGGCAGAGAACTCGCCGAGCACACCCGGGCACAGACCGCCCTCATAGTCGGTCTGACCCCCGAGGTCACCGCATTGCGCGCCCTGCTGAGCGAGGCTCTCGACGGCGCTCGCGCCTTCTCCGATCTACTGGCCGGCAAGCTCTCAGAGGGCATTTAGAGATGGCCTGTGTTGGTAAGTGACCTTCGCGGCCGTCGCACTTGGGGTGTTTATCCTATACGCACACCCTCGCGTTCATCGAGCTGCGGACTTGCCCGCCCGTTTGCTCCGGTTCTCAAGCACGAAGTCCGTCTAGTTTGAAGATCAGGCAGAAACGCCCAGCAGCAGCGGAACAGTGCCGACCACCGCAATCCATGATCACGCTACAGCGTGAGCCAGCGGAAGCCGTACCCCAGCGACCTGTCCGACGCCCGATGGGCCTTACTCGAACCGACATTGACGGCATGGAGAAAGGCCCGACTCGACCGCAGGCCCACCGGGCAGCCGGCCAAGGTCGACCTGCGCGACATCTTCA
>NZ_JBEOWS010000413.1:0-7883 GCF_040296125.1 Streptomyces sp. NPDC002265
GTTGCCGTCCGGCCAGGGGCGCCGTGCCGTCCGGGTCCGTCGGTGAACGCGGGCCCGCTCAGGCGTCCGGGTCCGGCCGCACCACGCCCAGGATCTGCATCGACCCCGCCGGGGACACGTACACGAACCGTCCGGGGCGCGGGGCCGAGATGATCTTGCCGTCGCCTATGTAGAGCGCGACATGGCTGGCGTCCGAGAAGTAGATGACGAGGTCACCGGGGCGCATCCGGTCGACGGGGACGTGCGGCAGCCGCGCCCACTGCTCCTCGGAGGTGCGGGGGATGACGACTCCGGCGTGCAGCCAGGCCTGCGAGGTGAGGCCGGAGCAGTCGAAGGAGTCCGGGCCCTCGGCGCCCCAGACGTAGGGCTTGCCCAGCTGCTGTGTCGCGTAGGCGATCGCCCGCCGCCCCGCCGCGCTCCCCTTGGTGCCGATCCGGTCGAGCACTCCGGTGCCGACCCATTGCGCCTGGGCCTTGTCGGCGGCCCGCTTCTCCAGCGCGGCCAGGCGCTGCCGCTCCTCCTCCTTCAGCCGTGCCTCGAGGGCGCGGGCCGCGTCGATGCGCTTCTCGATCGTGTCGCGGTGCCGGTCCATGGCGCGGCGGCTGGCCCGCAGGTCCTCCAGTTCGGCGGCGGCCTCGTCGGTGCGCCTGCGCAGCTCCTCGCGGGCCGCCGCGAGGACCGTCAGCCGTTGCCGTGTGGCCTGCTGGGCCTGCTGCGTCAACGCCGCGTCGTCCAGCGCGTGTTCGGGGTCCGGGGAGAGGGCGAACTGGAGCTCGGCGGGCAGTCCGCCGCCGCGGTACTGGGCCCGCGCCGCCGCGCCGAGCAGCTGCGTCAGCCGCGTCCGCTGCTGTTCGGCCCGCCGCACCCGCCCGTTCAGGACGTCGACCTTCTTCTGCTGTGCGCGGGCCTTCTGGTCGGCGGCGTCGTACTTCCCGGTGGCCACTTCGGCTTGGTGGTAGAGCGCGTCCAGCTGCACCCGCACCTCGTCGAGGGTGGCGGGGCCGGGGCCGGGCGCCGCGAGCGCGGGCGCCTGCGTCGTGGCCGTCAGGGCGCACAGCAGGGTCAGGGCCGCCGCCGTCCGGTGGCCGTGCGCGCGGGGGGACCGTCTCATGCCGTCCGAAGCTCCCTTCGCAGCCGCCGCGGTGACGGCCTCGATCACACAACGGGAGCCCGGCGTACGGCGGTTCAAGCCCGCAAGATCGTGTGAACCGGTCCGGTCCGGCGCCCGTTGTGGCCTGTCGTGGCGAGCCACGCCTGCGGTGGCGTCCCACACCGACACGAGGCACCTGGACGACAAGGGGACCGGATGGACACGGAGTTGGTGCTGCTCGCCCTGTGTACGGGGGCGGGCTGCGGCTTTCTGCTGCTCGCCGGCCGCGCGGTCCTGACGGCCGTACGGCTGTGGGCGCGCGGCCTGCGGGTGACCGGGATCGTCACCGCCCGGGCCCCGGCCGACCGGCGGCGCGGCGGGCTCGTGGCCTACTCCGACCACCTCGGCCGGGACCGTGTCCTCGACCCGGGGGCGTACGGGACGCTGTGCGGTCTGCCGCCGGTCGGTGCCGCCGTGCCCGTGGTCTTCGTGCGGTCCCGGCCCACGGCGGCCCGGCTGTGGACGCTGCGGCACCTGCTCGCCCCGTCCTTCGGGTGGTTCGTGTCCTCGACCGTCGCGTTCGGCACGGCGGTCGTGGTGGTGTCGCCGTGACGGAGGAGGAGCCCCGGCGCGGTGAGGAACCGGGGCGGGTCGGGGAGCTCGACGTGCTCCGCGGGTTCGCGTTGCTCGGCATCCTGCTCGTCAACGCCCAGATGACGGCGAGCCCTTACGCGTCGCTGGGCGGCGGCCCGACGGCCTCCGGGGCGGACCGGGCGGTCGCGTGGGCGGTGACCGCGCTGGCCTCCGGCAAGTTCTACCTGCTCTTCTCCTTCCTGTTCGGCTACGGCTTCGTGCTCCAGCGGCGCTCCGCGCACCGGGCGGGCACGGCGTTCGCGCCCCGTCATCTGCGGCGCGTGCTGGGCCTGTTCGGGCTCGGACTGCTGCATGCCGTGCTGCTCTATCCGGGCGACATCCTGATGACGTACGCCGCGCTTGCGCTGGTCCTGTACGGACTGCGCGACCTGGCTCCGCGCACCGCGCTGCGCCTCGCCGCGGGGCTGGTCCTCGCCCTGACCGTGCTGCTGCTCGGGTACGGGCTGCTCACGGTCGCCGTCACCGAACCGGTCACCCCCGCCGCCTACGCGCCCCACGCCGCCCGCGCCGTCGCCGCCTACCGGGGGAGCGCCCTGTCCGTGCTCGGCGTGCATCTGCGCGAGCTGCCTGCCATGCTCCGCGCGGACCTGACGTACGCCCCCGACATGCTGGCCGCCTTCCTGGCCGGGCTCGCGGCGGCGAAGACGCGGCTCGTCGAACGGCGCGGACGGGACGCGCGATGGCTGCGCGCGGTCATCGTCCGCTGGCTGCCCGTCGGGCTGGCCGGCGGCGTGGTCACCGCCTGCTGCGCGAACGGGCCGCTGGACGGCCGCTGGTTCCTCGTCGGCCACGCCGTGGACGTGCTCACCGCACCCGCGCTGACCGCGTCGTACGCCTGCGGGCTGCTGCTCCTGGTGCGCGGCCGGGCGGCGGAGGTGCTCGCCGCGGCCGGGCGGGCCGCGCTGACCAACTACCTCACCCAGTCGCTGGTCCTCGCCCTGGTGTTCACCGGTTACGGCCTCGGACGCTACGACAGAACAGGCACCGCCGCCGTCACGGCGGGGTGCCTGGTCCTCTACGGGCTGCAACTCGCGGTCAGCCGCGCCCTGTTGTCCCGGACGCGGTACGGCCCCGCCGAACTGCTGCTGCGCACGATCACGCTGGCGCGGCGTCCCGCTCCCAGCGGTTGCGCTTCTCCAGCCGTACCGCCGGGGTCGCCCGCGCCGCGGCCCGTGCCGTGATGGCCTCCGACTCCGCCTTCGCCTGCGCGGAGATGGCGTCGGCGCCCGGCTCCCTGTACCAGGGGCGCAGCCGGATCAGCGCCGGACGGATGCCCGTGGCCAGCAGCAGCGCGGTGCCCTTGGGCAGCGCGCGGATCCGGTCCGGCGGCAGGATCGACTCCTGGCGGTAGGAGTACGAGCGTGAGGTGCCCTCCTTGCTGCGGGACAGGCTCGGCGTCTTCACGTCGTGCTGGCCGACCAGGGTCGAGATCTTCTGCACGAAGTCGGCGTCGTCCAGGCCCGCGCCGAGCAGTTTGACGGTCGCCGCGCTCCACAGCGCGTCCATCCCCACCTCGCCCCACACCCGGGCGCCCTGCCGGTAACTCTGCAACAGCGTCACCACGTTGATGCCGCGGGAGCCGAAGTGCGAGTAGAGGTCGGGGAGATCGGAGATACGGCACACGTTGGCGGCCTCGTCGAGGACCGCGGTCAGCGGTGGGTCGAGGCGGCCGCCCATGCGTTCGGCGGCCACCACGCCCGCTCGCATCGTCGCGTCGGCGAGGCCCGCGATGACCCCGGCCGCCGAGCCGCCGCCGTCCTTGGACAGCAGATACAGCGTGTCCGTGCCGACCACGTGCCGGTCGGGGCGGAACTCGGGCAGATAGGGATCGGGGGTCACCCAGGCGAGGATCTCCGGGTCGAGCAGGCAGGAGACGGTCTGCCGGGCGGTCTCGTAGATGCCGTCCCTGGTCTCCACCGCGCCGCGCACCGTGCCCTGCAACTGCTCGGCCATCGCGTACAGTCCGGCGTCGCGCAGCAGATCGATCGGGGTCCGGTCGGCGGGGTCGGCGAGCCAGCCCAGCAGGTCGCCGACGGGGGCGCCGCAGCGGGCCGCGGCCAGGAACAGCGCGGTGAGGGTGTTCTGAGCGGCCGAGATCCAGAAGTCCTTCTTCGCGGAGTCGTCGTTGACGGACGCGACGAAGTGCCCGGCCAGCCGGCGGGCGCCCTCGATGGTCTCGCAGTCGCCCAGCAGGTTCCACCACATGCCGCGCTCGGTGTGGGCGATGCCCTGCGGGTCGAACGTCCAGACCCGGCCCGCCTTGGTGCGCTCGGCGCGGGTCACGGCGTAGACGTCGGACTTGTTGGAGGTGAGCAGGACGGCGCCCTGGGCGCGCAGCACGCGCGGCACCGCGATGCCGGTGGACTTGCCGGCCCGCGGGGCCATCAGGTCGAGCTCGACGTCCTCGTGGCTGCTGCGCAGTTCGGGCCCCTTGGGGTCGAGGTCGCCGAGCAGGTTGCCGGTCTCGTCCGGGTGCAGCCGCTCGCGCCCCTCGAGGCCCGGCCGCAGTTCCCGGGCGCGGGCCTCGATGCCCCTGGGGCACATGCTCGCCAGCTCGCGCCGCCCGGCCAGGCCCTTGGTGCGGCCCGCGCGTTCCAGCAGGAGTCGTACGACGAACGCCGCGGGCACCGCGATCAGCGCGAGCAGGGCGAACATGCCGCCGTAGACCGCGGCCGGCGGGGTGCCCGGCCACAGGGCACCGGGTCCGTCGCCGGTCAGGTGCGTGGCGGTGGACAGGGCGAACGGCGGG
Source organism: Streptomyces sp. NPDC002265 (assembly GCF_040296125.1). Taxonomy (NCBI): domain Bacteria; kingdom Bacillati; phylum Actinomycetota; class Actinomycetes; order Kitasatosporales; family Streptomycetaceae; genus Streptomyces; species Streptomyces sp. NPDC002265. Next base: position 4,494 of record NZ_JBEOWS010000413.1, read on the forward strand.
GCGTGCCAGCCGTGTCCGGTGACCCCGGCGCCGAGCGTGCCACCCGCCCAGCCGACGGTGAACACGGCGAGGGAGGCCCCGGCGAGGGCCGCGATCGCCCAGGGCGCGAGGTCGTGCACGCCGCTGGTCGAGGGGGTCCTGCCGCTCACGCGGTCCACCTCCCGGGCAGGGCTCGCGGTCCCTCCTGGGCGGCCCGCGCCACCTGCGCGGCGGCGTGCGCCACCGACCGCTCGACGGCCGTCTCCTCCGGTGTCCAGCGGGTGTTGGTGTTGTGCAGCCGGCGCTCGGAGTCGGTGATGGCCACCTTGATGGGGATGCCGGGACGGCCGCCGACCTTGATGAGGAACCGGCCCCGGCCCGGCGGCTCCTCGTGCTCGCCGGTGACGCCCCAGCCGGGCGGCGAGGACCACGACGACACGAGTTCGATCTCGCGCCGGGACAGGCCCACCACCTTGCCCAGCTCCTCCATCTCGGCCTTGGGCAGCCCGGCGCACACCACCATCCCGGCCCGCTCGACGAAGCCGCGGGCCTTGGCCCGGTCCGAGTCGGTGCCGAGCGCCTCGGCGTCCTTCAGGGTGTGGGTGATCTTGGCGTCGCCGAGGCCCAGGGAACGGTTGAGGCGGGTGAGTGCGTCGATGCGGTCGACGATGCCGGAGGCGGCCCGCAGCGGGCGCCACAGCTCGTCCAGCACGGTGAAGAACCAGCGCCTCGGCGCGAGTCCGGCGTCCGCGAGGGCGTGCGAGGCGGCCACCGTGCCCAGCCCGTCGGACCAGGCGGCGAGCATCGCGGCCGCGGTCAGCTGGGTGTCGGCCTCGCCGATGCCGGAGATGTCGATGCACACGGCGGGCGCGTCCGGGTCGATCCGGGTGGAGGTCTCGGAGGCGAAGGTGCCGCCCAGCGGGCCGTCGAGGATGCCGAGCAGCGAGCGGTGCAGCGGGTCGACCGCGTCACGGTAGCGGGTGTCGTCCCCACGGTCCAGGGTGACCGCGCGCACCCGGTCGGGGCCCTCCGTCAGCACCCGCAGCAGGTCGGGCAGCAGCGCGGGGCGGCCCGGGGTGGTGCGTTCGCGCAGGTGGTGCAGGACCGCGGAGAGCACCGACTGCTCGTGGTCGTCCATCGGCCGGCCGCGCACGATGGTCACCAGCGCGGCCACCATGTTCAGCACCCGCCCGTGCGTCTCGGCCTTCAGCACCTCGCCCGCCTCGCCGCCGATCCGCACGGCCGCCGCGCCCATCGCACCCGGGTCCAGCACGTTGATGCCGCCCCGGCCGCGGCCGATCGAGATCACCTGGCCGCCCAGGGCGCGCACGGTGTCGGCGTAGTCGGGCTTCAGGTCGCCCAGGACCAGCGGGACGACGCCGGTCGCGCTGAGCCCGATCAGCATCCGGTTGACGAGGGTGGACTTGCCCAGGCCCGGCATCCCGAGCATGAACAGGGACGGGTTGGAGATGTAGCGGGCGCGGGTGAACCAGTTCAGCGGGTCGCCGCAGACCGTGGCGCCGGTGAACAGATGCTGCCCGAGCGGCACTCCGGTCATCGGCGAGCCGGAGCCCGCGGCGAACGGCCACATGCCGCACGCCTGCACGGTGGTGGCCCGCCACATGGTCGGCGGATCCATGTAGCCGACCCGGCCGCCCCCGGGGCCGTACCAGCCGCGCGGCGGGACGTAGAGCTCCTTGGGCCGGGACCTCTCCTTCCCGGCGCCCGACTTCCCCGCCTTGCCCTTGCCGGGTCCTGACCCCGCCCACGCGGGATCGGGCGGTGTCGGCAGCCCGCCGGGCCCCGCCCGCCACGCCGCCTCCTCCGCGAGCCGGTCCGCGCGCTCGGCCCTGCGCTCCTCGCTCCGGCGGCTCACAACGCCTCCTGAAGCTCGTGCGGGATCAGGGTCTGCTCCCACGGGAGGATCCCGGCGGGCAGCGTGCAGGCGAACGCGGCCGCCTGCATCCGGTCCGCGGGCCGCATGAGGACCCGGGAGGCCGCGGTCAGATTGCGTACGGCGACGGTCGCGTCGGCGAGCTGGTCCAGATCGTCCACGGTGACGGTCACCAGCAGCGAGAACTCCACGAGCCCGGCGCCCGACGCCTCCTCCACCGCGGTCTGCTCGGCCGCCCGCATCTCGGAGGCCGCCCGCGCCTGCACCATGCCCCGGCCCGAGGTCGCCATGAACTGCGCGGCGCGCCGGTCCGCCTCGACGATCCGCGCCGAGGTGGCCGGGTCGATGGGCCGGTAGACCAGCGCCACCCGCTTGCGCCGGGTGCCCGGGGTCACCTCCAGCAGGTTCCTGAGCACCGAGGACCGTACGGTGCCGCGCGGCGCGAGGGTCAGCAGCCAGGTCCGGGAGACCCCGGAGTCGTGCTGGTAGCTGCCGACCGTCTCCACCGCCGCGGCCGGTCCGGCGTCCTCCCACTCCAGGCCTGTACCGCCGTACTGGGCGCGGGCGTCGAGGACGTCGGCGGCGACCGCGGGGTCGTAGGCGACCCGGACGACCTCGGCGATCCGCTCGGCCGACAGCGGACAGGCGGCCCCGCCGCCCGCCGCGACCAGCCCGCTGAGCAGGCCCGGGATACGGATGGCGAGGTCGGTGACGACGTCCTCCTTGCGGCGCTTCTGGCCGGGCGGCATCCCGTAGGTGAGGGTGACGTAGGTGTGCATCTCCGAGGACGCGGTCGGATAGCGCTCGACGACCTCCTCCATCACGGCGCGGGCGGCGGGCGGTGCGTCCGGGCGGATACGGGGCAGCACCTCGTGGGCGAGCGCGGTGCCGGGGTCGGGAGCCGTCTCCACGATCAGGGAGGCGCCGCGCAGCCCGGGTTCGTGCGCCAGCCGGGCCAGCCACTCGCCCCACAGCGCCACCCACACGTCGACCTGGTCGGGGTCGACCAGGGAGCCGCCGTCGGGGTCGCAGCCCAGCACGATCGTGTACAGGTTGCGTGCCGGGTGGTGCAGGACGCCGAAGGGCCGGTCGTAGGCGTCGCGGCCCTCGATCGCGGTGACCTTGTTGAGCAGCCCCGGCGGCCGGAACCGCCCGCCGGGCCGCGCGGACAGCGGCCCGGAGACGTACAGGTGCGCGCCCTTGGCCTTCCGGTTGCGCCAGCCGATGCGCAGGGCGAGCAACTGGTAGACGTTGCGCCCGTCCTGGGTGCGGATCGCGAGCGGGGTCAGCAGCACCACGACCGGCACGAACACGACCAGCGCCGCGTACAGCGAGATCAGGGACGCGAGCAGGGTGACGACGAGGCCGCCGAACACGCCGAACGTGCCGACGAGCCCGAGCGGCCCGAGCCCCGGCCGCCGTGGCCGGCGCCAGTTTCCGTAGGTGGGGCGGGTGACGGCTTCCGTGGACATGAGCGTCCGGTTTCCCTTCCAGGGTCTTCGGGTCTTTGGGTCTTC
>NZ_JBEOWS010000414.1:0-7868 GCF_040296125.1 Streptomyces sp. NPDC002265
CCCCCGGCGGGGAGGGCGGGCGCGCTGCGTGTCCGGCGCCGTCGGTCCGCACCCGCGCCCGCGCCCGACGGGACGGAGCGCGAGGTGCCGCGCCTCGGGGCGAGGCTGGCCGGAATCGCCCCCTTGTGCGGCGGCTCACAGCGTTCCCATAATCCAGCAACAGATTTTGACGAGCTCATGCCAGCACATGGGCATTCCTTTACGGCTCCCCTCGGCACATTGGCTTGGCATGTGCATGTCATCCACCCCCCACGGAAGGCATCACGGTGAAGAAGCTCCTCACGGCGCTCCGCAGATGGGCGGTCGCCGGCGCGGCCGCCCTCGCGGTCGTCAGCCTTCAGCCCGTCTCCGCCGCGCAGGCCGCCCCGACGCCCGTCGTCGGCGGGACCCGGGCCGCGCAGGGCGAATTCCCGTTCATGGTCCGGCTCTCCATGGGCTGCGGCGGCGCGCTCTACACCCCGCAGATCGTGCTCACCGCCGCGCACTGCGTGAGCCGCACCGGAGCCAACACCGGCATCACCGCCACCGCCGGCGTCGTGGACCTCCAGTCGGCCACCGGCCGGGTCCAGGTCAAGTCCACCTACGTCTACCGGGCTCCCGGCTACAACGGCAACGGCAAGGACTGGGCGCTCATCAAGCTCGCCTCGCCCGTCAACCTGCCCACGCTGCCCATCGCCACCACCACGGCCTACAACAGCGGCACCTTCACCATCGCGGGCTGGGGCTCGGCCACCGAGGGCGGCTCCCAGCAGCGCTATCTGCTGAAGGCGACCGTGCCGTTCGTCAGCGACGCCACCTGCCGCTCCTACAGCGGCTACAGCGGTCTGGTCGCGAGCGACGAGATCTGCGCCGGGTACACGGCGGGCGGCGTCGACACCTGCCAGGGCGACTCCGGCGGACCCATGTTCCGCAAGGACAACGCCGGCGCGTGGATCCAGGTCGGCATCGTCAGCTGGGGCATCGGCTGCGCCCGCGCCAACGCCCCGGGCGTCTACTCCGAGGTCTCGACCTTCGCCTCGGCCATCGCCGCGGCCGCCGCCACGCTCTGACCGGCGCCCCTGGTCCCCCTCGGGACCGCCACGGGGCACGGGCTCGCCGCCTCCCGGCGCCGGGCCCGTGCCCCGTCGTACGTCGTGCCGCGCCAGTACGTCAGAAGCCGCCGCCGAAGTCCCCTCCGCCGCCCCCGCCGCCGAAGTCCCCTCCCCCGCCGTCCCCGAACCCGCCGCCGAAGTCGCCCGGGTCGAAGTCCGCGCCCGAGACGTCGCCGCCCTGGTAGCCGCCGGCGCCGAAGTCGCCGTAGCCGGTGCCGTAGTCGGAGGCGTAGGACGGGGAGGCCATCACACCGCCGAGCGCGGTGCCCAGCAGCAGGCCGGGCAGGATGCCGCCGCCGAAGTAGCCGCCGGCCCAGGGGCCGTAGGCGGGACCCGCGTCCCAGTAGGGGCGGCGGCCGTACTCGGTGTCGACCTGCCGGATCACCGGGTCGCGGCCGTCGGCCAGCCGGGTCCGGTCGGCCGCGCACACGGGTACCTCGCGCGTGGCGCCGCCTGCCGGGGTCCAGGCGGCGTCGGCGACCGAGGGGCCGTGGCGGGGGTCGAAGAAGCACGGCGGACGGCGTTCGGGCAGCGGGCCGCCCGCCCGGCGGGCGGCGAGCTGGGCCAGGCTGAAGCGGCCGTCCTCGACGGCCTGGGTGACCGCGCGCACGTCCTCCGGCCCGGCCGCCTGCGCCATCAGCGTCTTCGCCTGGTCGTAGGCGTCCAGCGCGCGCTCGAAGTCCGCTCGCATGGCGTCGTCGGCGCCCGCCTCCGCCGGGTGGAAGTCCAGCCGGTCCAGCTCCTCGCCGAAGGCGGTGATGTCCTCGTCCACCACGACGCGCAGCTGGTCGAGGGCGGCCCGCCGCTCCGCCTCGCGCCGGCGGCGGTTGCGGCGGGCCAGCCCGAAGGCGGCCGCCCCGCCCGCCACCAGGCCGACGCCCACGGTGATCAGCGCGGCGGTCGGCACCCCGCCGGCCCCGCCGGAGGTACCCCAGGCCGAGGGCGCCGAGCCGCCCATGTTGGCCACCGCGCGGCTGGTGAAGTCGCCCAGCTGCGTCTTCGCGTCGCTCTCGCCCTGGACGCTGGTGACCAGGTTCCGCACCGCGGTGCGGGACAGCACGGAGGCGTCGGCGCGGGCGTCGAAGCGGTCGCCGAGGCGGATCGCGTACAGACCGGTGATGCCGGTGGCGGTGCGCAGGTCGGCGAAGAGGTCCGCGGTCGGGTACCCGGCCGGGAGGACCGCGATGAACAGGGGTTTGTCGGCCTTCCTGATCTGTTCGCGCAGGGCGTTCGCCTCGGCGGGCGACAGCTGGCCGGCGGCCGCCGGATCGACGTAGACCGGACTCTCGCGCAGAGCGTCCGCGACGGCGCTGACACTGGTGACGGCCGGGGCGGCGGGGACGGCCGGGGCCGCGGCGCCGCCCGCGGCGGCCGAAACGTCGGGGGCGGCCCCAGCGGGTGCCGGGCCCGCCCACACCCCGGCGAGGGCGGCGAGCAGGAGGGCCGGCACCAGTCGGGGGAGGCTTCGGGTCCGCACCACGTCCGTCATGGTTCGAAGTTACCCGAAGCCTCCCAAAAGAGGGCATTCACTCGTACGGGAGACGCGGTGCCCGGGTCAGGCCGCCCGGTACGCCTCCGTCAGCTTCTGCACGGCGGCGCCGTAGCGTCCGGTCAGCAGCAGGTGGTCGGCGTCGGCGAAGGGCTTCGCCAGCGCCGCGGTGATGTGCTGCCCCGCCTTCTGCTGGACGAGCAGCCGGGCCTTGGTGACGAGCGCGCGCCCCGCCGTCCCGCGGTGCGCCCGTTCGGCGGCGGCGGCCGCGGCCCCGAGCGCCTTCAGTGCCGGCAGGCCGCCCGCGGGCGTCCTGCCGAGCGTCGTCAGGCCCCAGCCGTACGGGAACTGCGGGTCGTACGCCGTGTCGCCGACGTTGACCGGCAGCTGGGCCTCGGACCTGGGCCAGGTGACGGGGAGCTGCCCGGTGAACGGGCGCTTCCCGTACAGCACGTCCGCCACGCCCGCGCCCTCGGTGCCCGGCAGCCAGGAGGCCACCAGGGCGTCGATGGCGCCGAGCCGGTCGCCGACGAGCTGCGGGCGCCCCGAGACGATCAGCACCGCGCACTTCATGGCCGCGCACACCTTGTCCACGGCCGCCTTGTCGGCCGCGGTCAGCTCCAGGTCGTTGCCGTTGCCGACGTCGCCGACGCCCTCGGCGTACGGGGTCTCGCCGACCACGACCACGCCCACGTCGTAACCGGTGGTCGGGGCCGAGGCGTCCTTGGAGTAGGTGACGTCGCCGCCCGCGTCCCGCATGCCCTGGAGGATCGTCGCGCCCTTGGTGATCGGCCCGGACGAGCCCTGCCAGGTGAGGGTCCAGCCGCCGGTCTGGTTGCCGAGGTCGTCGGCGTTCGAACCGGCCACGTACACCTTCTGGGACTTCTTCAGCGGCAGTACGCCGTCCGCGTTCTTCAGCAGGACCTGGGACTCGGCCGCGGCCTGCCGCGCCACGGCCCGGTGCGCGGCCGAGCCGATCCGCGAGGCGCCGCCGGTGTCCGCGTAGGGCTTCTCGAACAGGCCCAGTTCGAACTTCTGGGTGAGGATGCGGGAGACGGCGTCGTCGATCCGCCGCTCACTCACCCGGCCCGCGGTCACCTCGGCGACGAGCGTCGTACGGAAGTCCTTGTAGGAGTACGGCACCATCATCATGTCGACGCCCGCGTCGACCGAGGTGCGCACGTGCGAGGCGTAGTCGCCGGGGAGCTGGTCGATGGCGTTCCAGTCGCTGATCACGAAGCCGTCGAAGCCCATCCGGCCCTTGAGCACACCGTTGATCATGTCGGCGCGGGCGTGCATCTTCACCGGGCCCAGGCCGTCGCCGACGATGTCGAGCGAGGAGTAGGACGGCATGACCGTGCCGACACCCCGGTCGACCGCGGTCTCGAACGGGGCCAGGTGGACGGCCTCCAGCTCCTGCCGGGTGACCTTGGTGACGCCCTGGTCGAGGGTGTACGAGCCCGTGGTGGACGTGCCGTAGCCGGTGCCGCCGTCGCCGACGTAGTGCTTGGCGGTGGCGAGGACCTTGTCGCCGCGCTTGAGGTCCTTGCCGCTGCGGGCGCCCTGGAGGCCCTGGACGATCGTCTCCATGGACTCGACGAGCGCCGGGTCCTCGCCGAAGGACTCGTAGGAGCGGCCCCAGCGTTCGTCGCGCGACACGCACAGGCAGGGCGCGAAGTCCCAGGGGATGCCGGTGGCGCGCACCTCGGCCGCGGTCACCGCGCCCGTCCGCTCGGCGAGGGCGGGGTCGCGGGTGGCGCCGATGCCGATGTTGTGGGGCATGACCGTGGCGCCGGCGAGGTTGTTGTGGCCGTGCACCGCGTCCACGCCGTAGATCAGCGGGATCTGGAACCTGGTCGCCTGCGCCCGGAGCTGGAAGCCGTCGATCATCTTCGCCCAGGCCGCGGGGGTGTTGGGGGTCGGCGTGGAACCGCCGCCGGAGAGCAGCGAGCCGAGGTCGTAGGCGGCGACGTCACCGCCGTTGCCCACCGCGCCCCGCTCGGCCTGGGTCATCTGGCCGGCCTTCTCCGCCAGGGACATCCGGGACAGCAGGTCGGCGACCCGCTTCTTCACCGGCAGTTTCGGGTCCAGGTACCGCAGTCCGTGGGCGTCGACGACGACCTGCGGGGTCTCGGCGGGGGCCTTGGCGCCGGTCACCGTGAGCTTGAGCGGGATCGTCTCGGCCGCTTCGGCGGACTTGTCGCGCAGGGTCGGGACCTTGATGACGCGGCTGGTGCCGGACAGGGTGCCCGCCGGGAAGGTGATCTCGCCGTGGACCGGGGTGTAGTCCCGGCCGGGGGTGGCGGTGCCGCCCGCGCTCTCGTAGGCGACGGTCACGGGCTCGTCGATCGGGGCGGCGCCGGTGGTGGCGACGGAGACCTTCACGGCGGCCGTGCCGCCCTCCCGGACCGGGTAGACGGCGGCGTCGGTGGTGACGGAGGCCCGCAGGGACTGGTCGGCCCTGCCGTACAGCTCGACGTCGTCCATGGCGAACTGGCCCTGGAGGCCGACCGGGAGGGTGAGGGCGTAGCCCCACATCTGGGTCAGGCCGAGGACGTGGTCGATCCCGCCGACGGGCTGGTAGTCCGTGCGGTAGACGAAGTCGGCGAAGGGGATCTCGATCTGTTTCCAGCCGGTGAAGTCGTCGGTGAAGGAGGTCGTCCACAGCTCGGAGGCCTCGCCGTTCGCACCGCCGTCCTTGATCTCGAAGGAGATCTTCCTGGTGGTGTTGCGGCCGTCCCACCAGAAGCGGATGCCCCGGTGGGCGGACCAGTCGTGGGCGGGTTCGGTCGCGGCGAAGTCGTGGGTGAAGCCGCCGTAGCCGCTGATGTCGTAGGTGCCGGTGAGGACCTTGGCGCCCTCGGGGGCGTCGGCGCGGTCGGTGAGCTGGAGGGCGGGCGGGTCGTCGGCGTCGCCGCCCCAGGTGAAGATGCCCTCGGCGGGCTGGCCGGCGAAGGGGACCTCGCCCTCGAAGCGGTCGACGGGTACCGGCGGCGGGTCGGCGGCGCCGGACGCGGTGCCGACGGCGGTCAGCGGGAGCAGGGCGGTGAGCAGGGCGGCGGAGGCGATCAGGGCGGTTCTTCGCATGGACCTTCCCTTTGGCTCTCGTAAGTCCACTGACGACTGGCCGGGGCGTGGCCAGCGCAACACGTGACCCAGCCCAACTCACGACTTAGATCACGGCGTGAGTTAACTGGTGGTCCCGGGCGCCGTCAAGACTTCACACCAGAACCGGTACGCACTCAACTCCCGGCCGGATCTGGCATGTTGATCCTTCAGAATGTGAACGCCCGACCTCTTGACGCCCATCCGAAGCCGTCATTTACTCACGGCTCGCACGCCTCCCCACCCCCACCTCCAGAAGGGCGGCGCTCCATGAAGAGATCGACCCGGGCCATCCGGCTGCTGATCGCCGGGCTGCTCACCACGGCCGGCTTCACCGCGGCCGTACCGGCGCACGCGGCCGGTGAGCAGGTCACGGTCTGGCTCACCACCACCGACGACAGCGGCGGCCGGCATGTGGTCCGTGGCCTCCAGGCGCAGGCCCCGTTCGCCTTCCAGGCCGGGGCGGGCGGCAGCGGTGAGAACATCACCGTCGACGAGAACACCCGCTACCAGACCTTCACCGGCGGCGGCGCGTCCTTCACGGACACCGCGGCCTGGCTGATGAACAGCAGCGGGGCGCTGTCGCAGGCGACCCGGGACGCGACCATGCGCAAGCTGTTCTCGCCGACGGACGGGATCGGACTGTCGTTCCTGCGCAACCCCATGGGCGCCTCGGACCTGGCCCGGTACGGGTACACGTACGACGACATACCCGCCGGACAGACCGACCCGAACCTCAACAGCTTCTCCGTCTCCCACGACCTCGCGGACGTCGTCCCGCTCACCAAGCAGGCGCTCCAGCTGAACCCCTCTCTGACAGTCATGGCCTCGCCATGGACGGCGCCGGCCTGGATGAAGGACAGCGGCTCGCTCAACGGGGGCTGGCTGAAGTCGGAGGACTACGGGGCCTACGCCTCGTACTTCGTGAAGTACCTCCAGGCCTACCAGGCGCAGGGCGTGAAGGTCTCCTACGTCACCCCGCAGAACGAGCCGACCTGCTGCTCCGGCTACCCGTCGATGAGCTGGAACGCCTCGGGCCTGCAGTACTTCCTCAAGAGCGAACTGCTGCCGAAGCTCCAGGCCGCCGGGCTCTCCACCAAGGTCCTGGCCCACGACTGGAACTGGGACGTCTACGACTCCTACGCGGCCGCGAGCGTGGACGACGCGGCGATCCGCAACCACCCGAACTTCGGCGGCATCGCCTGGCACGGCTACGGCGGTGACATCAACAAGCAGACCACCGTGCACAACCAGTACCCGAACCTCGACGCCTTCGGCACCGAGCACTCCGGCGGCACCTGGATCGCGAACCAGCAGCGCGAGGACATGCTCAACATCGTCGACTACACCCGCAACTGGGCGAAGTCGGTGACCAAGTGGTCGCTCGCCGTGGACCAGAACATGGGCCCGCACAACGGCGGTTGCGGCACCTGCACCGGGCTGGTCACCGTGCACAACGGGGACGGGGCGAGCGGCACGGTCGACTACACGATCGAGTACTACACGATGGGGCACCTGACGAAGTTCGTCCGGCCGGGCGCGCAGCGGATCGCCTCCACGGCGTCGTCGGCCGTCCCGAACGTCGCCTGGCGCAATCCGGACGGGTCGAAGGCGCTGATCGCCTACAACGACGGTTCGGCGGCGAAGACGGTCACCGTCAACTGGGGCGGCCAGCACGCGACGTACGCACTGCCCGGCAAGACGTCGGCGACCTTCACCTGGTCCGGCACGCAGTCGGGCGGGGGCGGCCAGTCAGGGGCGTTCGTCGGGCTGGCGGGCAAGTGCCTCGACGTGGCGGGCGCGTCGAGCGCCAACGGCACCGCGGTGCAGCTCTACGACTGCAACGGGACCACCGCGCAGTCCTGGACCGTGCCGGGCGACGGATCCGTGCGCGCGCTCGGGAAGTGCCTCGACGTCACGTCGGGGTCGACCGCCGACGGCGCCAAGGTCCAGCTCTACGACTGCAACGGCTCCGGCGCCCAGCAGTGGTCGTACAACGCCTCGACCGGTGACGTGGTGAACACGGCGGCGAACAAGTGCCTGGACGTCACGGACAACTCGTCGGCGAACGGGGCACGGGCCCAGATCTGGTCCAGCTCCCGCAGCTCCATCGGGCTGAACTTCGCCTGGGCCGGGCCGCGGCGGCCGAAGACGTGGATCTCCAGCGCCTTGTTCGCCTTCAG
>NZ_JBEOWS010000415.1:0-7831 GCF_040296125.1 Streptomyces sp. NPDC002265
GTGGGGTTACGGGGGCCCTCTCGTGGATCAGCCCCGGCCGGACGCCGGTGGGCGTCGGCGGCCTCGGGGGGACGTCAGTGGACGTCGCCCATGAGCTCCTTGACCTTCTTGCGGTACATCCACACCGCGGCACCGGCGGCCACGGCGAGCACGGCCTGGAAGGCCACGATGCCCGTCTTGTTGAGGTCGACACCGGCGATGGAGAGCAGACCGGTGGTGGCGTCACCGGCGGTGACGGCCAGGAACCAGACACCCATCATCTGGGAGGCGTACTTCGCGGGCGCCATCTTCGTGGTGACGGAGAGGCCGACCGGGGAGAGCGTCAGCTCACCGACGGTCTGGACGAAGTAGATCGCCACCAGCCACATAGCGGCCGCCTTGTGACCGCCGTCGGCGATCGCCAGCGGGGCGAGGAACAGGAAGAACGACGCGCCGATCAGGACCAGGCCCATGGCGAACTTCGTCGCGGTGCTCGGCTCCTTGCCGCGCCGGGAGAGCGCCAGCCAGGCCCAGGCGAAGACCGGGGCCAGCGCCATGATCATGACCGGGTTGACCGACTGGTACCAGGAGACCGGGAAGTCCCAGCCGAAGATGGTGTTCTTCGCCGAGGAGTCGGCGAACAGGGACACCGTGGAGCCGCCCTGGTCGTAGATCATCCAGAACACGGCCGCGGCGACGAAGAACCAGATGTACGCGGACATCTTCGACTGGTCGGCGCGGTCGAGGTCCTTGTCCCGCTTGATCCGGGCGATGACCAGGACGGGGATGAGCAGACCGGCGATGGTGATCGGGACCAGCAGCCAGTTCAGCGTGTAGTGGCCGGTGACGACGACGACCGAGTAGAAGACGGCCGCGACGACCGCCCACAGGGCCGACTTGCGCAGCGTGGCCGACTTCTCCGCGGGGGACAGCGGCGTGGGGACGACGCTCGACTGGGCGTCGAGGTGGCGGGAGCCCAGCAGGTACTGGGCAAGACCCAGCGCCATGCCGAGCGCGGCGAGCGCGAAGCCCAGGTGCCAGTTGACGTTCTCACCGACGGTGCCGATGACCAGCGGCGCGGCGAACGCGCCGAGGTTGATGCCGATGTAGAAGAGGGTGAAGCCACCGTCACGACGCGCGTCGTCCGCACCCTTGTAGAGGTGGCCGACCATCGTCGAGATGTTGGACTTCAGCAGACCGGAGCCGATCGCGACCAGGCCGAGGCCCGCGAAGAAGGTGCCGGACGAGGGCAGGGCCAGGGTGAGGTGGCCCAGCATGATGATGACGCCGGCGACGGCGACGGTCTTGCGGGGGCCGAGGACCCGGTCCGCGAACCAGCCGCCGGGGAGGGCGAGCAGGTACACGAGGGAGAGGTACACCGAGTAGATGGCCGTGGCGGTGGCCGCGCTCATGTGCAGGCCCCCCGGTGCCACCAGGTACAGCGGGAGCAGGGCCTTCATGCCGTAGTAGGAGAAACGCTCCCACATCTCGGTCATGAAGAGAGTGGCCAGTCCGCGGGGGTGGCCGAAGAAGGTCTTCTCGGAGCCGGGGGTGCCCGGACGGACCGAATCCTTCGTCAGGCTGGACGCCATTGGTCGTTCCTTGCTGCTCGGGACGCGCGCGCTGCTGGAGCGTCGCGGCGCCCGGTGGGGGGCGGCCGGCACCGGCGGTCCTGTCACGTCCACCCCACGCCCACAGGGGGTCCGCTCCGGATCACGAAGCGGTGGACGACGACCACCGGGATCCACGCCTCTACGCGCGTCAATGCGCTGAGAGGCCCGGCCACAGGTCATTCCTACTCGAGGCTGGCGTGACCAGCCCGCACATGAAAGAGACCTTCAGCGTCACACTTCGCCAAAGGTCCCCGCTGTGCTAGAGGCGTTGATTCACCATACGTCAGGACAGTGCCTGATATGGAAGGAGTTGAGACGGGGATCACAGGCGATCATGGAACTGTTTTCGTTCATTCGAAGGCCGACGTGCCGATCCAAGGATGACATCCTCCGTTCCTTGATCCGTAACAAGATCGCGGGCGCGTCCGGAGAAGTTCGCGAGGCGGCCGATCCCGGACCATGTCCGGCATGTCCCTCGGTAAGAAACCGCAAGGGCGATCACACCTCGGCGGCCGTCCGGGGCGGACTACCATCACCTCATGACCCGTGTACTGCTCGCCGAGGACGACGCGTCCATCTCGGAGCCGCTGGCCCGCGCCCTGCGCCGGGAAGGGTACGAGGTCGAGGTGCGTGAGGACGGCCCCACCGCGCTCGACGCAGGAATGCAGGGCGGCGTCGACCTGGTCGTGCTGGACCTGGGCCTGCCCGGAATGGACGGCCTGGAGGTGGCCCGCCGGCTGCGCGCCGAGGGCCACGCCGTGCCCATCCTCATCCTGACCGCGCGCGCCGACGAGGTGGACACCGTCGTCGGTCTCGACGCGGGCGCCGACGACTACGTCACCAAGCCCTTCCGGCTCGCCGAACTGCTCGCCCGCGTCCGCGCCCTGCTGCGGCGCGGCGCCGCCGAGCCCCAGCAGCCGCCCGCCACCCACGGTGTGCGCATCGACGTCGAGTCCCACCGCGCGTGGATGGGCGACGAGGAACTCCAGCTCACCGCCAAGGAGTTCGACCTGCTGCGGGTGCTGGTCCGCGACGCCGGCCGGGTCGTGACCCGCGACCAGCTGATGCGCGAGGTCTGGGACACCACCTGGTGGTCGTCGACCAAGACCCTCGACATGCACATCTCCTGGCTGCGCAAGAAGCTCGGCGACGACGCGGCCAACCCCCGCTACATCGCGACGGTACGGGGCGTCGGCTTCCGCTTCGAGAAGAGCTGAACCCGCGCCCGCCGGGTGACGCGTCCGTGTCCGCTAGGTAAGAGGTCATGCGCCGCCGACTGATCCAGTCCACGCTCGCCGTGGTGCTCGTCGTCATCGCCGTCTTCGGCGTGTCCCTGGTGCTCGTCGAGACCCGGACGATCAGCAACAGCGCCCAGGAACGAGTGGACTCCGAGGCCCTGCGGCTGGCCAGCATCGTGGACAGCCGGCTGCTCGGCGAGGAGACCGTCACCGCGGGGATACTGCGCGGCCAGGTGGCTCAGGAGCGCTACGCCCGCATCGTGATGCCCGGCCAACGGCCGATCGAGATCGGCACCAGGCCGGCCGGTGAGGTGATCCGCTCCACCGCCAAGGGCGAGGAGGGCGAGACGGTCACGGTCGAGGAGCCGCGCTCGTCCGTGACCCGGGAGGTCGGCCGCACCCTGCTGATCATCGGGGCGGTGGCGCTGCTGGCCGTGGTGGCCGCGGTCCTCCTCGCGGTCCGCCAGGCCAACCGCCTCGCCTCACCGCTCACCGACCTCGCGGAGACGGCCGAGCGCCTCGGTTCGGGCGACCCGCGCCCCCGGCACAAGCGGTACGGCGTCCCCGAGCTGGACCGGGTCGCCGACGTCCTCGACGCCTCCGCCGAGCGCATCGGCCGGATGCTCACCGCCGAGCGGCGCCTGGCCGCCGACGCCTCCCACCAGCTCCGTACGCCGCTGACCGCGCTCTCCATGCGGCTGGAGGAGATCACCCTCACCGATGACCCGGACATCGTGAAGGAGGAGGCGACCATCGCGCTGACGCAGGTGGAGCGGCTGACGGACGTGGTGGAGCGGCTGCTGACCAACGCCCGGGACCCCCGAACCGGCTCGGCGGTCTCCTTCGACCTCGACGAGGTCATCCAGCAGCAGCTGGCGGAGTGGCGTCCGGCGTACCGCGGGGTGGGCCGCGCCATCGTCAGCTCGGGCAAGCGCCATCTGCGGGCCGTGGGCACGCCCGGCGCGGTGGCCCAGGTGCTGGCGGCGCTGATCGAGAACTCGCTCATGCACGGCGGGGGCACGGTCGCCCTGCGCACCCGTGTCACCGGCAACCAGGCGGTCATCGAGGTGACGGACGAGGGACCGGGCGTCCCCGCCGATCTGGGGGCGCGGATCTTCGAGCGGACGATCAGCGGCCGCAACTCGACGGGCATCGGTCTCGCCGTGGCCCGCGACCTCGCGGAGGCGGACGGCGGCCGGCTGGAGATGCTCCAGGCGCAGCCGCCGGTCTTCGGCCTGTTCCTGTCGCGTACGCCGCTGAAGCGCACGCTCGTTGCGGAGGACGAGCCGACGGTCCGCTAGCGCCGCGGCACCAGGACCCCTCTGCCGGGTGTCCGCGTCGTTGCCGGGTCAGCTCACCCGCTGGGTCCGCGTCCTCTTCGACTCCGCCTTCAGCAGCGACTCCGCGTCCGCGACGGCCTCCCGTGCGGGCAGCGTCCGGAACACCCACGAGCGGTACGACCAGAACCGGAACAGCGTGGCTACGCCGATGCCGAGGAACTTGAAGATGTTGCTCTGGAGCGGGCTGTCCCAGCCGAACCAGTACGTCGCCGCGTACAGCACACCGTTCTCGATCACGAGACCGACCGCGCTGAACAGCAGGAAGAGGGTCAGCTCCCGGGTGCGGCCGGTGCGGTCGCGGTCCCGGTACGTGAAGTAGCGGAAGCCCAGGTAGTTGAAGATGATGGCGACGATCGTGGCGATGACACTGGCCCGCACGACGGGCAGGTCCGTCGCATGGCGCACCAGGTTGAACACACCCAGATTGACCAGAAGCCCCGCGCCGCCGACGGCGCCGAACTTCGCGACCTCGCGCACGAGTCGTCGCAGCCCCGAGGAACCGTGTTCCATGGCTGTGCGTGCCCCCGTCCGGGTCGGTTTACGTCAACCCAGCCATGCTAACCGGCCCCCTGCGGGCTTTCCTGTGGACGGGCCCACAGGCCGGGAACAGCTTGGAAAGAACCCGGAAAATGCCCGGTATGAGGCAGGAAAGCCGTCGGTAAGAGGCGTGGAACCGGTCGTTCGGGCGTGGCCGATACCCTAGGGGCGTGACGTTCCCGGTAGTCGGCATGGTCGGCGGTGGCCAGCTCGCTCGTATGACACACGAGGCAGGCATTCCGCTCGGCATCAGGTTCAAGCTCCTCAGTGACACCCCTCAGGATTCCGCGGCACAGGTCGTGAGCGACGTCGTCATCGGCGACTATCGCGACCTGGACACGCTGCGCGCGTTCGCCCGTGGGTGCGATGTGATCACCTTCGATCACGAACATGTGCCCACCGAGCACCTCAGGGCCCTGGAGGCGGACGGCATCCCCGTCCGTCCGGGCCCCGACGCGCTCGTGCACGCCCAGGACAAGGGCGTGATGCGGGCCAGACTCGACGCGATCGGTGTGCCGTGCCCGCGGCACCGCATCGTCTCCGACCCGCAGGACGTGGCCGCCTTCGCGGCCGAGGGCGACGGGTTCCCCGTCGTGCTCAAGACCGTCCGCGGCGGGTACGACGGCAAGGGCGTGTGGGTCGTGGACTCCGTCGAGGAGGCCGCCGACCCGTTCCGGGCCGGTGTCCCGGTCCTCGCGGAGGAGAAGGTCGACTTCGTACGGGAGCTGGCGGCGAACGTCGTGCGCTCCCCGCACGGCCAGGCGGTCGCCTACCCCGTGGTCGAGTCCCGCCAGGTGAACGGGGTCTGCGACACGGTCATCGCCCCCGCCCCCGACCTCGACCCCGCCGTGGGCCTGAAGGCCGAGGAGATGGCGCTGCGCATTGCCAAGGAACTCGGCGTCGTCGGCCACCTCGCCGTCGAGCTGTTCCAGACCCGGGACGGGCGGATACTCGTCAACGAACTCGCCATGCGCCCGCACAACTCGGGCCACTGGACGCAGGACGGCGCGATCACGTCGCAGTTCGCCAACCACGTCCGGGCCGTTCTCGACCTGCCCCTCGGCGACCCGCGTCCGCGCGCGCCGTGGACGGTCATGGTCAACGTCCTGGGCGGCGACTACCCGGACATGTACGCGGCGTACCTGCACTGCATGGCCCGCGACCCCCAGCTGAAGATCCACATGTACGGCAAGGACGTGAAGCAGGGCCGCAAGGTCGGTCACGTCAACACCTACGGCGACGACCTCGACGACGTGCTGGAGCGCGCCCGTCACGCAGCCGGCTACCTGAGAGGCACGATCACCGAATGAGCCCTGTCGTAGGCATCGTCATGGGGTCGGACTCCGACTGGCCCGTCATGGAGGCCGCCGCCCAGGCCCTCGACGAGTTCGAGATCGGCTACGAGGTCGACGTCGTCTCCGCGCACCGGATGCCGCGCGAGATGATCACGTACGGCGAGCAGGCCGCCGACCGGGGCATCAAGGTGATCATCGCGGGGGCCGGCGGCGCCGCCCACCTGCCCGGGATGCTCGCCTCGGTCACCCCGCTGCCGGTCATCGGCGTCCCGGTGCCGCTGAAGTACCTCGACGGCATGGACTCGCTGCTGTCGATCGTGCAGATGCCGGCCGGTGTGCCGGTCGCGACCGTCTCCGTCGCCGGCGCCCGCAACGCCGGTCTGCTCGCGGCCCGCATCCTCGCCACCCACGACGAGGAGCTCCTCACCCGGATGCGCGACTTCCAGCAGGAGCTGAACGACCAGGCCACCGAGAAGGGCAAGCGGCTGCGCGCCAAGGTCGAGGGCACGGCCGGCTTCGGTTTCGGGAAGTGAGCGCGCGGATGACGTCCCTCGAAGAGGCCCGCGCGCTGCTCGCCGAGTTCCCGGTCGTGGACGGTCACAACGACCTGCCCTGGGCCCTGCGCGAGCAGGTGCGCTACGACCTGGAAGCCCGCGACATCGCCGCCCGGCAGAGCGAACACCTGCACACCGACATCCCCCGCCTGCGCGAGGGCGGGGTCGGCGCGCAGTACTGGTCGGTGTACGTCCGTTCGGACCTGCCCGACGCGGTGCCCTCGACGCTGGAACAGATCGACTGCGTACGGCAGCTGCTCGACCGCCACCCGGCGGACCTGCGCCGGGCGCTGACGGCGGCCGACATGGAGAGCGCGCGCACCGAGGGCCGTATCGCCTCCCTCATGGGGGCGGAGGGCGGCCACTCGATCGCCAACTCCCTCGGCACCCTGCGCGGGCTGTACGACCTCGGCGTCCGCTATCTGACCCTCACCCACAACGACAACGTGGCCTGGGCGGACTCGGCGACCGACAAGCCGGCGGTCGGCGGTCTGTCGGTGTTCGGCCGCGAGGTGGTCCGGGAGATGAACCGCCTGGGCATGCTCGTCGACCTCTCCCATGTGGCGGCGACGACCATGCGCGACGCGCTGGACACCTCGTCCGCGCCGGTGATCTTCTCGCACTCCTCGGCCCGGGCCGTCTGCGACCACCCGCGCAACATCCCGGACGACGTGCTGGAGCGGCTGCCCGCCAACGGCGGCGTCGCGATGGTGACGTTCGTGCCGAAGTTCGTGCTCCAGGCGGCGGTGGACTGGACGGTCGCCGCCGACGCGAACATGCGGGCGCACGGCTTCCACCACCTCGACACCACGGCCGAGGCGATGCGGGTGCACCGCGCCTTCGAGGAGAGCAACCCGCGGCCGGTCGCCACGGTCGCGACGGTCGCCGACCACCTCGACCACATGCGCGAGGTCGCCGGGATCGACCACCTCGGCATCGGCGGCGACTATGACGGGACGGCGTTCACCCCCGACGGCCTGAACGACGTCTCCGGCTATCCCAACCTGATCGCCGAACTGCTCGACCGCGGCTGGTCCAGGTCCGACCTGGCCAAGCTGACCTGGCAGAACTCGGTGCGGGTGCTGGGCGCGGCCGAGGACGTGGCCCGCGACCTGCGGGCCACCCGCGCGCCGTCCAACGCGACGATCGAGTCGCTGGACGGCTGACCGGACGAGTCGTCCGACAGCTGACGGAAGGGAGCGGGGGGGGCGGGGCGGCCGGCCCCCCCCCCGGGGCCAGGCGGGTTCCCGACCCGGACGGGGGCGCGTAGGGAGA
>NZ_JBEOWS010000416.1:0-7770 GCF_040296125.1 Streptomyces sp. NPDC002265
GGCTAAAATTTCGAGCCGTAGACTGCGGGCGGTTGCGGGGTGCGTGCCGGTGGTATCCGGCACGCAGGTACGGCGTCGGGCGGCACCCTGGAGAGGGTGCCGCCCTCCGCCGTACGTGCGCGGGCCGGGCCTGTCTACTGGCCGGCTGCCGACTCGGTGGCGGTCGCCTCCGGGGACCCCGACTCGTTCGGGGAGGCGGACTCGCCCGTCGACGGCTCCTCGGTGGCGGACGGCGTGACGCTCGGGATGTCGCTCGGGCCCCAGGAGGAGAAGTAGCTCTCGGCCGGGACGACGAAGGCGCTGATGTTCACGGCGCCGGTCGAGCTGAAGGTGAAGGTGATCTTCTGGACGTTGCCGTTCTGGACGGCCTCGGCGGCGTCGGAGAGCACCGCGGAGGCGTTGTCCTTGCCGCCGATGACCAGGGAGCCGTGCGCCGGGATGCTCAGCTTGTCGCTGCCCTTGGCGGGGGAGAGCTTCGCGGTGCCGCCGCCCTCGACGCTGATGGAGTCCAGGGTCTGGGCGTTGGTGCCGCTGTTGAAGACGGTTGCGGAGATCACCGAGGGGCCCGAGGTGTCCGTACCGGGCTGGGTGATGACGAGAGCGTTCTGGATCTTGATGTCGCCGACGCTCGTCGCCGCGTTGTCGGGCTGGACCTCCAGCGTCTGGGAACTGTTGCCCGCGCCGCACGCGGCGAGCGAGGCGATCGAGAACGCGATGGCGGAGGCGGCGAGGGCGCCGCGTCGAAGGCTGCTGCTCACGGCGGCGGCTTCTCCTTGAACGCAGGGGCAGCTGTACCTAAAGCCGCCCTAAGTGTCTGTCAGCGGCCTTAGGTTACCGAGCCGTTCCGGAGCCGCCGCACCCGACCCTCCCCCGGGGCGCCCGGCTTCCCTCAGCAGGCGGTACCGGGAGGCTTTCCGGAGCCAGATGCGGCCGGGAACGCATTGGTCTCACCGTCGTACGAGATTCACTTAGACGGGCTTGCGGATTTTCCGTGTCGGAATAACCGGTGGTGGCAGGCCCCTAAGCGGCGGAATTGATCACCGATGCGGTTCGGCCGGCCGTTCCGCCGGTCTTGCGATCTTCCCTTGTGATCACCCCGTGATCAATTCCGGATTCGTGCCGCGGCCGACACCGGCAACCGAACGGAGTAGCGGAAGTCGATCGTATGGAACCGGACATTTGGGGACGTTCGTCCACTTGGGGTGGCCTCCGGATGTGGGTAACGTGTGTGTTTCCCCTCCCCCAGAGAGCCGCTCCGACCTGCGAATACCCGCTTCCGGTCGGTCCGCGATGCACGTTCCTGTTGCTGTTGTCAAGCCCCGAGATATGCCCTGACCTGCGAAAACGCCATTCAGAAGCCGCCGTTTCCGTGTTACTCTGGATAGCCACGGAAGGGGTACCTGTCACATGACGTTCAAGGTTGGCGACACCGTGGTCTATCCCCATCACGGGGCCGCGCTGATCGAGGCTATCGAAACTCGCCAGATCAAAGGCGTGGACAAGACCTACTTGGTGCTGAAGGTCGCCCAGGGCGACCTGACGGTACGTGTGCCAGCGGACAATGCGGAGTTCGTCGGCGTGCGTGATGTGGTCGGTCAGGACGGGCTGGACCGGGTCTTCGAGGTGCTGCGCGCTCCGTACGCCGAGGAGCCCACGAACTGGTCACGCCGTTACAAGGCAAATCTGGAGAAGCTCGCCTCCGGCGATGTCATCAAGGTCGCGGAAGTCGTGCGTGACCTGTGGCGTCGTGAGCGCGAGCGCGGACTCTCCGCCGGTGAGAAGCGCATGCTCGCCAAGGCCCGCCAGATCCTGGTGAGCGAGCTGGCTCTCGCGGAGAACACGAACGAGGACAAGGCGGAGGCCCTGCTCGACGAGGTCCTCGCGTCCTGACGCGCGGCGGCATCGTCCGCCCCACTCAGCACGCCGCTCACTCTGCGCAGTGAAATGCCGCGGTGCCCGATGACGTATCTTCTGTCGCCGGGCGCTGCGGCATTTCTTTGTACGCCGTACTCGGATGCCGTACGCCACGAGGAATTCCCCCGATACTGGTGTGCCGGGCCCGGGCAGCTGGCTCGACCGGTGTCACGGAAGGGTTCCGGTCAAGGCGTCGCGCCCGGCACGCTGTGGCCATACCCACGTAGGCCGAGCACACAAACCTGACAGGAACCGATGTCTGACGTTTCGCGCCCTTCGACCGCGGATGCCGTTCCGGAAGCCCCGGCCGTGCCCACCCGTACCGCCGTCGTGATCCCGGCCGCCGGCCGGGGTGTGCGCCTCGGTCCGGGCGCACCCAAGGCGCTCCGCGCGCTGAACGGCACTCCCATGCTCATCCACGCCGCGCGCGCCATGGCCGCGTCCCGAGCCGTCTCCCTGGTCGTCGTCGTGGCGCC
Source organism: Streptomyces sp. NPDC002265 (assembly GCF_040296125.1). NCBI lineage: Bacteria > Bacillati > Actinomycetota > Actinomycetes > Kitasatosporales > Streptomycetaceae > Streptomyces > Streptomyces sp. NPDC002265. The sequence goes on from NZ_JBEOWS010000416.1 coordinate 2,391, forward strand.
GCCCGACGGCGCGGGCGAGGTCAAGTCGCTGCTCGACGCGCACGCGCTGCCGGAGCGGACCGACTTCCTCGTCGTCCCCGGCGGCGAGACCCGCCAGGAGTCGGTCAAGCTCGGCCTCGACGCGCTGCCGCCCGACTGCGGCATCGTGCTCGTGCACGACGCCGCCCGGCCCCTGGTGCCGGTCGACACGGTGGACGCCGTGATCGAGGCCGTACGGGAGGGCGCGGCCGCGGTCGTGCCCGCCCTGCCGCTCGCGGACACGGTCAAGGAGGTCGAGCCGGCGGCCGTGCCGGGCGAGCCGGAGCCGGTGCTGGCCACGCCCGAGCGGAAGCGGCTGCGGGCCGTCCAGACGCCGCAGGGCTTCGACCGGGCCACGCTGCTGCGCGCCCACGAGACGGTCACCGGCGACGTCACCGACGACGCGAGCATGGTGGAGCAGCTCGGCCTGCCGGTCGTGGTGGTCCCCGGGCACGAGGAGGCCTTCAAGGTCACCCGGCCGCTGGACCTGGTGCTCGCGGAGGCGGTCCTGACGCGCCGGAGGCTGAACGATGGCTTCTGAGCTTTCGGGGACGCCCGGTGCCTCCGTCGAAGCCCAGGGCGCCGGGGCGTACGTGCCCGTGCTGCCGCAGGTGGGGATCGGCACGGACATCCACGCCTTCGAGGAGGGGCGCGAGCTGTGGTGCGCCGGTCTGAAGTGGGAGGGCGAGGGACCGGGCCTGGCCGGGCACTCCGACGCGGACGTCGTCGCCCACGCCGCGTGCAACGCGCTGTTCTCCGCGGCCGGGCTCGGTGACCTGGGGCAGCACTTCGGCACCGGGCGGCCCGAGTGGGTCGGCGCGTCCGGGGTGACGTTGCTGACCGAGGCCGCGCGGCTGGTGCGGGAGGCCGGATTCGTCATCGGCAACGTCGCCGTCCAGGTCGTCGGACCCCGGCCGAAGATCGGCAAGCGGCGCGACGAGGCGCAGAAGATCCTGTCCGAGGCGGCCGGCGCGGCCGTGTCGGTGTCCGGGGCCACGACGGACGGGCTCGGCTTCCCCGGGCGCGGCGAGGGCCTGATGGCGGTGGCGACGGCACTGGTGGTCCGCACGGGCTGAGCCCGGCAGGGGGCTCCGCCCCGCGCGTCCGCGGACCCGCGTGCTCCCGTTGTCCGGGGGGAATAGGGCGGAAGGGTCGCGGGGCACTGCCTCGCGACCACTACCCTGGAGTGGTGACTATTCGCCTGTACGACACCAGCGCCCGGCAGATCCGTGACTTCGCCCCGCTCAAGCCGGGTTGTGTCTCGATCTACCTGTGTGGTGCCACCGTTCAGGCGGCCCCGCACATCGGACACATCCGGTCGGGGCTGAACTTCGACATCATGCGCCGCTGGTTCGCCTACCGCGGCTACGACGTCACGTTCATCCGCAACGTCACCGACATCGACGACAAGATCATCAAGAAGTCGCACGAGGAGGACCGCCCCTGGTGGTCCATCGGCTACGACAACGAGCGCGCGTTCAACGACGGCTACCAGGCCCTCGGTTGCCTGCCGCCCACGTACGAACCGCGGGCGACCGGGCACGTGCCCGAGATGATCGAGATGATGCGCGGGCTCATCGAGCGCGGACACGCCTACGAGGCCGACGGCAACGTCTACTTCGACGTGCGCTCCTTCCCGGAGTATCTCCAGCTCTCCAACCAGGAGTTGGACAACCTCCGCCAGCCCTCGGCCGAGGGCGAGACGGGCAAGCGGGACCACCGCGACTTCGCCATGTGGAAGTCGGTCAGGCCCGGCGAGCCGAGCTGGGAGACGCCGTGGGGACGCGGGCGCCCGGGCTGGCACCTGGAGTGCTCCGCCATGGCGCACAAGTACCTCGGTTCCGCCTTCGACATCCACGGCGGCGGCCTCGACCTGATCTTCCCGCACCACGAGAACGAGATCGCCCAGGCGAAGGCGTTCGGCGACGAGTTCGCCCGGTACTGGGTGCACAACGCCTGGGTCACCATGAGCGGCGAGAAGATGTCCAAGTCGCTCGGGAACTCGGTGCTCGTCTCCGAGATGGTCAAGAACTGGCGCCCGATCGTGCTGCGCTACTACCTCGGCACCCCGCACTACCGTTCCATGATCGAGTACAGCGAGGAGGCCCTGCGCGACGCCGAGTCGGCGTTCGCGCGGATCGAGGGCTTCGTGCAGCGGGTCGTGGAGAAGGCCGGCGGGGTCGTCGAACCCGCAGCCGAGGTGCCGCCCGCCTTCGCCGAGGCGATGGACGACGACCTGGGCGTGCCGCAGGCGCTCGCCGTCGTGCACACCGCCGTCCGGCAGGGCAACTCCGCGCTCGCCGCCGACGACAAGGAGGCGGCGATCGCCCGCCTCGCCGAGGTGCGCGCCATGCTCGGCGTCCTCGGGCTCGACCCGCTCGACCCGCACTGGGCCGACGAGACGGACCGGGGCGACGATCTGCACGGCGTCGTCGACAGCCTCGTACGACTGGTCCTCGACCAGCGCGAGGCGGCCCGGTCCCGCAAGGACTGGGTGACCGCGGACGCCATCCGCGACCAGCTCAACCAGTCCGGACTCGTCATCGAGGACGGCCCGCAGGGGCCGCGCTGGAGCCTCGGCCCGCGCTGATCCCACCCGATCGCCTACGTGATCGATTGTGCCGTCCGGGCCTCCGGGCGGCACACTTCATAGACGTACACACTTCGACGCGGGCGCATCCGCCGCGTCGCCTCGCACAGACAGGTAGGTCATGGCCGCTAACAACCGCCGCATGTCCGGCAAGAAGGGCGCGCAGGTCGGCAGTGGCGGCCAGCGACGCAAGGGCCTGGAGGGCAAGGGCCCGACCCCGCCCGCCGAGATGCGCAAGAAGCACAAGAAGAACCGCATCGCCACCGCGAAGGCGAAGCAGGTCGCCCGCCGTCCCGTGGTGCGCGGCCGCGGCGGCAAGGGCACGTCCGAGATGGTCGTCGGGCGCAACCCCGTGGTCGAGGCGCTGCGTGAGGGCGTGCCCGCCTCCACGCTCTACGTCCAGCAGTTCATCGACAACGACGAGCGGGTGCGCGAGGCGCTCCAGCTCGCGGCCGAGCGCGGCGGGATCAACCTCATGGAGGCCCCCCGTCCCGAGCTCGACCGGATGACGAACGGGCTCAACCACCAGGGTCTGGTCCTCCAGGTCCCGCCGTACGAGTACGCCCACCCCGAGGACCTCGTGGCCGCCGCCTACGACGAGGGCGCCGACCCGCTCATCGTCGCCCTCGACGGCGTCACCGACCCGCGCAACCTCGGTGCCGTCGTACGGTCCGTCTCCGCCTTCGGCGGCCACGGCGTGGTCGTGCCCGAGCGGCGCGCCGCCGGTATGACCGCCGGTGCGTGGAAGACGTCCGCGGGTACGGCCGCGCGTACGCCGGTGGCCCGCGCCACCAACCTCACGCGCGCCCTGGAGGCGTACAAGAAGTCCGGTCTCACCGTGGTCGGCCTGGCCGCCGACGGCGAGGCCGAGGTCGGCGACCTGGAGGCGCTGGGCGGCCCGGTCGTCATCGTCGTCGGCAGCGAGGGCAAGGGACTGTCCCGGCTGGTCGGCGAGACCTGCGACTTCCGGGTGCGGATCCCGATGCCCGGTGGCGCGGAGTCGCTGAACGCCGGTGTCGCGGCGGGCGTCGTGCTGTACGAGGCGGCCCGGCGACGCGCCTGAGAGCAGCGCGGACCCAGGTCCGGGGCGCGTCCGGCGCGTGCCTCGGACCGGGCCGGACGCCGTCCGAACGGACGTACGTCCCTATCACTCGCCCGGGGCAATCCGGGCGTCGCGCACAACCTTGACGGGGTCCGGACAGATCCGCCCGGTCAAAGCAGTGTCCTAACTCCACGTCACTCGGTTAGATGAGTGTGGACACCAGAACACCCCGCACACCCACGGGGGACCGCTCGTCGGGATACGACGACGCTCCCGCGCTGAGCATGGTGAAGGTGCCGAGCGATCCGGCGCAGGTCATCGTCAATCACGCGAGCTTCCGCGTCCAGCTGGGCACGTCGGCGAGACGCGCCCAATCGCCGCGGATCGCACGGCACTTGACCGTCGGCGCGGGCACCGCCCAGGCGCCCGCGGCGGGCGGCGCCGGAGCCCGTCGCCGCGCGGTCGTCTGGAGCGGCAGGTCCGCCCCCGACGACACCGGCGCCCACCGCCTCCTCCAGGCCGTGCGGGCCGGCAGCGTCCGGCACGGCGAGCAGGCCTCGTCCGACGCCGGGGCCACCCAGGTCATCCCGCGCGTCGACACGAGGACCGCGGCCCCGGGCCGGCCCGGCGGCGGCTACGGCGGCTACGACGGTTACGGCGGCCGGTACGACGAGCTGGACCAGACCCTGGAGACCCCCGTCGTCGGCCCCCAGCGCACCTCGGACGACGGGATGCCCGCCGGAGCCCGGCTCCTGCCCCAGATGCGCACGGTCGGCAGCGCCTACGACGAACCCGCCTACGGACGGCCCGCCCACGCCGGACCCGGCCACGACGGCCCCGGTTACGGCGGTCCCGGATACGGCGAACCCGCCTACGACGACGGGCGGTTCGAGGCCGAGGACGCGTACGACGACATCGAGACGGGGGGCGGGGCGCGGCACGGTTCGCGGTCCGGGCGGCGCGCCGACGACCCCGCACGGCACGCCTACTTCCCCGGCCGCCGGATGAACCTCGGCGTGGTGCTGCTCCCGCTGCGCATCTTCCTCGGCTTCATCTCCGTGTACGCCGGCATGGGCAAGCTCTGCGACCCCCTGTACTTCGACGGCGGCAAGCGCGGCTCGATGGTCAAGTGGCTCGACACCCTGCACCCCTGGGAAGTCGCCGAGCCGCTGCGCCAGTTCGCGCTCCAGCACCCGGTCGGGTCCGGCCTGGTCATCGCCTTCCTCCAGGTCATCGTGGGCGTCCTGACGTTCCTCGGCTGCTGGCAGCGGGTCACCGCGGTGGTCGGCGCGGCGCTGTCCGCCGCGCTGCTCGTGACCGTCAGCTGGAAGACGGCCCCCGTCTACGACGCGCCCGACATCATCTGTCTCGCCGCCTGGTCCCCGCTGATCATCGCGGGCGCGCCCGTCTACTCGGTCGACGGACGCCTCGCGGCCGGTGCCTGGCGCCGCCTCGGACCCCGCTCGGACATCTGGGAACTGCGCCGTCACGTCCTGCGCCGCGGCGCCCTCGTCACGGCCGTCGCCGTGGGCCTCACCCTGCTCGTCGGCTCCCTGCTCGGCGGTGCGGTCCGTGACGCGGGCCGTGTCGTCGTCCCCGGCCCCGGCGAGGCCCCGCGCAACGAACTGCCCGGCTCGCCGGATCGACGTCTTCGACCACGACGGCGGACGGATCACTGACCGCCGCACGCTGGCGGAGATCGAGGCGGGCGCCGGCTTCCCGGACGGCCT